>NZ_JBEOXS010000005.1:0-210644 GCF_040296705.1 Streptomyces sp. NPDC002055 | reverse complement strand
GTCAAGGTCGCCGTCGAGGACGGCCAGGAGGTCCAGGAAGGCGACCTGGTCGTCGTCCTGGAGGCGATGAAGATGGAACAGCCCCTCAACGCCCATCGCACGGGCACCGTCAAGGGACTGACCGCCGAAGTCGGCGCCTCCATCTCCGCCGGCGCCGTCATCTGCGACATCAAGGACTGACGGCCGGTCGGTGCCACCGGGCCACGGGACGCGGTGCCGCCGGGCCCCGGAACGCGGTGGCACCGGCGGCGCATCGGGAACGGAGCCCGCGCCGGATCCACCATTCCGCCCCGCCCCGGGAGCGGTGGATCCGGCGGCGTCGTGCTCATCGGAGGCCCGTGGTCCGCCCCGGGCATCGGGACGGGGACGGACCGCGCATCGGGACGCCCCGCGTATCGGGACGGACCGGGCTCCACCCGGCAGCACCGGGCCGGGAGCGCGGCCCCGGCCGGGCAGGAAGCCCGGCAGCAGGGGCTCGTCAGGAAGAACCCGTCGGGCAGGGGTCCACATCCGGGTTGGGCACCGCGCCGGAGGTCTGCCACAGGGTCTTCGACAGCGCCTTCACCCAGGCACCGTCCCGGTAGGAGTGGTTGATCGTGCGGTTCAGGAACTCGCACATCTCGGTGTCGCCCTTGCGGTAGCCCACCCCGTAGCGCTCGGTGCTGAAGGTGTCGCCGACCACCTTCAGGGCATCGGGCGCCTGCGCCGCATAGCCGAGCAGGAGCGCCCCGTCCGTGGTGACCGCGTCGACCACGCCCTTACGCAGCCGCTGGACGCACTCGGTGTACGTGCCGTAGGGGACCGGCTTGGCCCGGTACTTCTGCTCGACGGTCTTGATCGAGGTGGCCCCCGCGGCGGAGCAGACCTTCTTGCCCTGGAGGTCCTTCGGCCCGGAGATGCTCTTGTCGCCCTTCTGCACGAGCAGTTGCTGGCCCGTGACGTAGTACGGGCCCGCCATGCCGACCACCCGGCGCCGCTCGGGAGTGATCGAGTACGAGGCGATCACCAGGTCGACCCGCTTGTTGCGCAGATAGGACTCCCGGTTCTTGGAGACCGTCTCGACCCATCGGATCTTTTCCGGAGCCAGTCCGAGCTGCCCGGCTATGATCTTGGCCATCTCGACGTCGAAGCCCTCCGGGGTCGTCGCGCCCGGCTTCTTGTAGCCGATTCCGGGCTGGTCGAACTTCACGCCGATCCGGATCCGGTCCGCCTCGTGGATCTTCTCCATCGTGCTGCCGGCCGGGAAGGCGGGGTCCGTTGCGACCTGAACCGAGTCGTCCGCTTCGGGGGCGTCGCTGCTGCACCCGGTGATGGTGAGGGTCGCGGCGATAGCTGCGGCGAGACCCATTCTGCGGACGGTCACGATGTACTCCCTGAGGGTGGGATCGGGCTCCCCTGAAGATCAGGGGGCGACAAGGCTCCGGAAGCCCGGAACCACACGGAAGGTCCTGGTCGTACGCGTGCGCGACCGGTCGGGAAGTCCCCCGAGGGCGGTCCGCTCACCGGTACCCACACCCTCTTCACGCTGCTCTCCCCGCCCCTTTACGCAGGCGCCACCATGCCTACACGCCTTTGTGTAGTCGGTACTACAGCAGACTGCGGGTATCTGCGCCAGAATTGTTGAGCACTCCGTCGATCAGTACACGAGATCGTGACCCTCCGGCGGGCTCGCCCGTGTGGCCCGGGAAGCGGACGAAGACCTTCGGGCGGCGTCCGAACGGCTGCTGGGCTGCGGGTTCCAGCCGAGCGAGGGTGGGTGCAGGGTCATTCCGGAATGCACCGCTCTGCTCCTGGGCTTCCCGCCCCGGCGCCCCTCCCGTGCGGACGGGTACCGGACGGCTTGCGGGTGCATCCGCACGGACGGGCCGAGGGGCTGCTTTTGCCTCGGCTCTGTGTGAGCCTTGTCGTGACTTCTGCCGATGTCATCGGGCAAAGGCGGAGGTTCTCGAAGATCTGCAACAACAGTGATGGGGGTCAGCTGTGTGCGGACGGGGTGGGTCATGGCGTCGCGCGAGAGCGTGGACCGTGGTGCTGTCGGTGGCCGTGCTGCTGCTGGCGGGGTGCTCGTCGGGTGAGGACGGTGCCGGGGCGTCGCCCAGTGCTTCCGTGAGTGCCTCCACGACCGCCGCCGTCTCCTCCGGGCCGCCCACACCGTCACCGTCCACCCCTCCGCCGTACCCCACCGGCAGCGCCGGCTGCCACCGGAACACGTCCTGGAGCACGAAGAAGGCGGTGGCATGGCTGCGGCTCAATGCCGAAACCCCCGGCTCCGCGTTCTCCGTCACCCAGGACGCCGTCGAGCTCGAACGGTCCTCGGACGGCTATGGGCCGCTGTGCAGACCGCTGACCGTGCATGTGGAGATCTGGAAGCTCGGCTACAGCGCCGCCCGCGGCGGGCCGGTCTCCCGTGAGGACCTGCTGAAGCACCGGTCGCGGCCGGACTACTACTTCGCGATGACCCTGGTGAAGCGCGCGCGGTTCCGGGCCGACGGCCGGGAGGCCCACACCGTGCGCTTCCCGCGGAGCGTGCGGGCCGCCCGTCTCGGCGCCTGCACCGGTTCCCTGGTGGCCGTCTCCGTCGGTGGCCCGCTCGCCGCACGGGAGCTGCCCCGGGACATCAGCACCACCACCGGGAACGGGCCGCTGGACCGCGAGGACGTCGGCTTCCGGACCGAGCGCGTCGCCGAGTACGGGCTGACGGCTCCCTCCGCACCCCGGATGTGCGGGCCCGACGGCCGTCCGACCGCGACCCCGTCCCCCGGAGGTGTCGCGCCCTCCTTCCCCGGCGGCCTCTCGCTGCCTGCCCCGCCGCGCCACGGCTGACGCCCCCTCCGCACCTCCGCACCGGATATCCGGTGACTGGTGGGGAGTTCGGGGGCGGGTGGGTGACGGCGTGCCGGGTGACGGTCCGTCGGCGATCACTCGACGATGCGGAACGGCCTGTCCCGGGAGGGGGGTTCGGGGCCGTCCTGCGCCCCGGCCGTGTCCTGCTCGCCCGTACCGTCCATGCCCTCGGAACCGGTCCCGCTCGGTCCGCGCAGCGCGGCCAAGGCCTCCACAAACGTTTCGCCGGTCACCTGCATGCGGATTCTGGCGAGCTGTTCGACATCGTCATCTCTGGGCACAGGAGCAAGCTTAAGAGGTCTTATGACCGACTCTTGTCGCCAGTCGTTCGGATAAAGGGGAAGTTACGGACGTGTTGGCGCCGCGCTGAGTCGGATGGGCCCCGGGTCCGTACTGATCGGCGTGATACCGCTGCGGGCGGATGTCGGGTCCCGGGGCCCGGGGCGGTGTCACGACCGGGAGAGACCGACGGACTGATGCGGCACATCCCCGAGGGCGAGCGTGCCGGTGCGCGGCGGAGAGGACCGCCGAACCGTGCGGATGACTCCCACGTCCCAGCTCTTTCTTTCCACTGCGAGGTGAACGCATGTCTCGTGCAAGGCGCACCAACAAGAGTCGTGTTCTCGGTATCGGACTGGCAAGTGCGGGTTTGATCACCGGTGTTGTGGCCACCGGAGCGGCCATGGCGGGGGAGGGCGGCGAGCCGTCCGCGGCCGCCGCGAAGAAGCCGGTGAAGTCCGCCTCGTGCCTGTCGGCCGACGCGCCGTCGTCCGGGGTGGTGGCCAAGGCGCAGCAGGGCGGATCCGTCGATCTGACGCGGCTGGACGGTCAGGTGGCGGGCCTGCTCGCCGCCGCCGGAGCCGAGGCGGACAGCCTGCGGAACCTGGACGACGCGCTGCGTGCCGTCCCGTCCCGCGAGGCCGGAGTGGTGATCGACGGCGTGAGGATCGGCGGCGACAAGGCGCCGACCGTCCGGGTGAAGTCACTCGACGGGCGGGATCCCGAGGACTGGGCCAAGGCCAATCCGAAGGCCGACGTCGGGCGGATGAACGCGCAACTGGCCGCGGTGAACCGGAGCCTGGCCGACATCTGGTCCCAGACGGGCGGCCTCGAAAACCTGCAGGCCGCCTTCGGTCAGATCGCGATCAACAGCAATATCGACATCGATGACATCGATATCGACGACATCGAGATCGATCTCAAGAAGGCCGACGCGGATCAGGTGAAGGTCCGGATGAAGTCCGCCGGCTGCGGGGCGGAGCAGGCCGCGCGGGAGTGACCCACGGGGTCCGCGCCCAGGACGGCCGACGGGAAGCCGTCACCGGGGGGAACGGCCCCACCCGTCGGCCCGCCTGCGGTTCCACGCCCCCTCCTCCCGGGGGGGGCGTGGAACCGCACGGTTCCCGTCGGCGTGAACGGTCGCCGCCTGTACGGGCGTTCCACACCTGCCGACCGCGGCGCACCACCGGCCGGAGCCACGGGCCGCTCTGCGTGCACCGCCGGCGCAGGCGTGTCGCTCTGACCCCGACTCCACGCCCCAGGAGGGAAGTTGAGGCGTCAGGGGTCCCTGAGGGTCCCGGGACCACCTACGATGATCCCGGCGTGCAGGGGCAGGAGAGGACCGGTGGCATGGCGGACGAGATCCACGCGGTGGACCAGAGCACTCCGAGCATTGCCCGGGTCTACGACTATCTGCTCGGCGGCAAGGACAACTACGCCGTGGACCGGGCGATCGGTGACCGGTTCAAGGACGACATGCCGGGGTCCGTGGCGATCGCCCATTCCAATCGCGCGGCGCTCGTGCGTGCGGTGCGCGACATCGCGCTGAACACCGGCATCCGGCAGTTCCTCGACCTCGGCAGCGGACTGCCCACCGCGGACAACGTCCACCAGGTCGCCCAGCGCAACGCACCGGGGAGCCGGGTCGTCTACGTCGACAACGACCCCATCGTGCTGGCCCACGGGCGAGCGCTGCTGGAGGAGAACGAGGACACCTGTGTGATCCGGGCGGACCTCCGCGACCCCCGCCGCATCCGCGAGCACCCGGGCACCACACGGCTGATCGACTTCGACCGGCCGGTCGCGGTCATCCTCAGTGCGATCCTGCACCACGTCAACGACGAGGAGGACCCCGTCGGTCTGGTCGAGTACTGGCGCGATCAGGTGCCCTCCGGCAGCCACTTCTTCGTCAGCCACTTCCGCAGCGGCAACAATCCGGAGACCGCGGAGGCGGAGGCGGTGCTCCAGAAGACCTTCGGACGCGGACGCTGGCGCACCGACGAGGAGATCGCCGGCCTGCTGCCGGGCCTGGAGGTGCTGGAGCCCGGGGTCGTACCGACCGCGGCGTGGCGTCCGGACGAGGTCGCCGGCGTGCCGAGGATCGGCCCTCCGGACGCGGGGCTGTCGGTCTGGGAGCGGCTCATCGTGGCGGCGATGGCCAGGAAGCCGTAGCGCCGGCCGGTCACCCGCCGCCGCTCGCGGTCCGGGCCCGACGTGCGCGGTCCCGGGCGCCACGCCTGCCGTACCTGCCGCGCGCCGGGGCACCGCGGACGGGCCTTCCCGGGGGTGCCGCCGCACGCCCCCGGGGCGCGGACGGGCCGCGAGCGCAGGCCGGGCCGGAGCCTGGATGCTCACGGTGAGTGCCTATCCTCGCACGCTGCGGAACCGTGCCGGTGTTCCCGCGGCCGCGCCGGTACGCCCTGCCCGCCCGGTGCCCCGACGCCGTGGCCTCCGGCTCCTCCCCGCCCTGTCCGGCACCGGCCGAAACGTCGCCGCCCCCGGTACCGTGGACAACAGGCTGGCGGCCGTATGACAGCAGGGCCCGCCACGGGCCCGCGCCCCGGCCCTGGACGGCTGGCATGGGCACTCCCAAGAAGAACAGAGCACCCGCGAGCAGCACCCCGTTCGACTTCGCACGGACGGCCGTGATGCTGGTGGACACCGACGGTGTGGTCCGTGGCTGGACCGAAGGGGCCGAGGAACTCCTCGGGCACCCGGCACCCGACGCCCTGGGCCGCTCCCTCGCCCAGCTCTTCCGGTCGGTGGACGGTGACCAGACCCAGCACGAGAACGTCGCCACCCGGCTCGGCGACGCGGACGGCTGGAGCGGGACCCAGGCCGTACGGCACCGGCGGGGCCACCGGCTCGACCTGGAGGTGCGGATCCTGCCGGTGCAGGACACCGACGGCGACGCCCCGCGCCTGGTCCTCGCGGCCGACATGGCGCAGACGCCCTGGCCCGGGGTGAACCGTTCGCTGCTGGAGGGCATCTTCACCATGTCGCCGGTGGGCGTGGCCATGCTCAACACCGACCTCCGGTTCGTGTGGGTGAACGACGCTCTCGAAGTCATGGGCGGTGTGCCCCGCGAGGAGCGCATCGGCAAACGGCTCGGTGATGTGCAGCCGGGGCTGGCCGTGGAGGCCATGGAGGCGGAGATGCGCCGGGTGCTGGAGACCGGGGTCCCGTCGGTCGGATTCGAGTACCTCGGCCACCCGGAGTCGGACAGCGTGCGCGAACACGCCTACTCCACCTCCTTCTTCCGCCTGGAGGACGAGACGGAGGAGGTCCTCGGCGTCTGCTACATGGTGCTGGACATCACCGAGAACTACCGGGCCCGGCAGCGGCTCGCCCTGCTGAACAAGGCCAGCGAACGGATCGGCAGTTCCCTGGATGTGCTGCGCACCGCACAGGAGCTGGCCGATGTCGCCGTGCCCGACCTCGCCGACTTCGTCACGGTCGACCTGCTCGACGTCATGCTGTCGGGCGGCGAGCCGCCCCCCGGGCCGATCGACGCCACGGACCTGTCGACCATGCGCCGTTCGGGACAGAAGTCCGTCCGGGAGGGCTGCCCCGAGGCCGTGGTCGAGGTGGGTGGTCGCCCCGCCTACCCGGCGTCCGCGCCCGTCGTGCTGAGCCTCACCGTCGGCAGTTCGTCGCTGTACCCGACGCTGGACCTCAGTGCCGGGGAGTGGGCGGCGGACGACCCGGTCCGGGCGGCGCACCTCCGGCAGTACGGCTTCCACTCGCTGATGGTCGTCCCGCTCCGCGCGCGGGGCATCATCCTGGGCGCGGCCGCGTTCGCCCGCTGGCAGCCCAAGGGCCCGTTCCAGCCCGACGACCTGGTCCTCGCCGAGGAGTTCGTCAACCGGGCCGCGGTGTCCATCGACAACGCCCGTCGGTACACCCGGGAGCACACGGCGGCCCTGGCGCTCCAGCGCAGCCTGCTCCCGCACGATCTGCCCCAGCAGGGCGCCGTCGACGCCGCGTACCGCTATCTGCCGGCCGACTCGCGCAGCGGCGTGGGCGGCGACTGGTTCGACGTGATCCCGCTCTCCGGGGCGCGGGTCGGGCTGGTCGTCGGCGACGTCGTGGGGCACGGTGCCCATGCGGCGGCCACGATGGGCCGGCTGCGCTCGGCGGTGCAGACCCTGGCGGACATGGACCTGTCCCCGGAGGAGGTGCTGGCGCACCTGGACGACATGGTGGGCCGGGTCGCCGACGAGACGGACACCGGCCCGCAGGTGATCGGAGCCACCTGCCTGTACGCGGTCTACGATCCCGTCGGCCGCACCTGCTCGCTGGCCCGGGCCGGTCACCCGCCGCCGGTGCTCGTCAGCCCGACCGGGATCTCCCGGCTGCTCGAACTCCCCGCCGGACCGCCGCTGGGCCTCGGGGGGCTGCCGTTCGAGTCACGGACGCTTCCGCTGCCCGAGGGCAGTCTGCTCGTCCTCTACACCAACGGCCTGCTCACCGGGCAGGCGCTCGACGTCGACGGCGGGCTCAGCAGGCTGCACGCCGCCCTGGCCGCCCCGCAGGCGCCGCTCGAAGAGATCTGCGACGCCGTCATCAGCAATCTGCCGGGCACACGACCGGTCGACGACGTGGCGCTGCTGCTGGCCCGTACCCGCGCCCTGGGCCGGGACCGGGTCGCCTCCTGGGAGATCCCGGCCGATCCGGCGGCCGTCGGCGACGCCCGCGCCAAGGTGGCGCGCCAACTGGCAGTCTGGGGGCTCTCCGACCACGGGTTCGCCACCGAACTGGTCGTCAGTGAACTGGTCACCAACGCCATCCGGCACGCCGGGGGGCCGCTCCGTCTGCGGATGATCCGGGAGCGCGCCCTGATCTGCGAGGTGTCCGACGGCAGCAGCACCTCCCCCCATCTGCGGCACGCGCGGACGACCGACGAGGGCGGCCGGGGGCTGTTCCTGGTCGCCCAGCTCACCCAGCGCTGGGGCACCCGCTACACCCCCGAGGGCAAGACCATCTGGGCCGAGCAGCCGCTGGACCCCATCGCCTTCGGAGGTCACAACGGCCTCGGGGATCTGGTCGGTCTGCACACCGCCGACGGGCTCGGCTGATCGCGGCTGCGGGACAATGGGCGCATGTCCCGACGCAGCTCCCGCCCGCAGAAGTCCTCCGCCCGACGCCGTCCGTCGCCGTCCGCGGCCCCGCACCCCCGGACCGCACCGGACGCCCCCTGCCCCTGCGGGCTGCCCGCCGGCTACGCGGACTGCTGCGGCCGGCTGCACCACGGCGAGGCGTCCGCGCCCACCGCGGAGAAGCTGATGCGCTCGCGCTACAGCGCCTTCGTCGTCCGGGACGAGGCCTACCTGCTGCGCACCTGGCATCCCCGGACCCGTCCGCGCCACCTCGACTTCGACGCCGGGCTCCGCTGGGCGGGCCTGGAGATCCTGGAGACCGCCGACGGCAGCACCTTCCACACCACGGGGACGGTCACCTTCCGGGCCCGCTACACCGAGGAGGGCCGGCCGGGGGAGCTCCTCGAGCACAGCCGCTTCGAACGGCACGACGGCGCATGGGTCTACGTGACGGCGCTCGACACCGACTGACCGGTTCCGCACCCGGCGCCGTGCGGGAGCGGGCGCCGTCTCCGGTGCCGCCCGCTCACCCGGAGCCGGCCAGGCCGTCGTGCAGGGCGCGGGCAGCGCCCTCGACGGTGGCGATGCCGTCGTCCATGGCCGGATTCCCCTGGGAGAGCACGACCATCCCGCGGTCGTGGCCGTCCCCGGTGAACGCACCGATGCTGTGCACCCGCCAGCCCCCGGTGGACCGCGGCAGCCAGCCGTTCTTCAGCTGGACCGCCGCCGTACCGGGCGCCCCGGCGGGCACGCCCCACCGCTGCTCGGGAACCACCCGCCGCATCAGGCCCAGGGCGTACGCCCGTGCCGGCCGGTCCAGGACCGGATTCTCCGACGTGAGCAGGCGCAGCAGCCTCAGCTGGTCGCCGGCGGTGATCCGGGTGAGCCCCCAGTGCCCGTCCGCGCCGGGAACCGTGTGCCGCAGGCCCGCGAGCTCCAGGAAGTGCCGGATGCCGTCGGGCCCGATCCGGCGCCAGAGCTCGGAGGTGGAGGCGTTGTCCGACTCGGTGATCATCGCGGTGGTCAGCCGCACCTCCTCCGCCGTCAGCGGGTACCGGCGCTCCATGGCCTGCCGCAGCAGCGCCCCGAGGACGGTGACCTTGACCACACTGGCCGAGTCGAACGCCGCCTCGGCGTTGTAGGAGCAGCTGGTGGCGGTGGGACGGTCGTAGAACGCGACGGCGGAGGTGCCCGGGCGCCCGTGCAGCCGGTGCGCCAGATCCCGCGAGAGCCGCAGCGCCAGACCGGGCTGCCGGGAGGAGCAGACGACCTCGGCCCCGCCGGCCGATGCCCGGGCCGTGGTCGCCCCGGCGGGAGCCGCCGTCGCGAGCACGGTCAGCGCCGATCCGGCGGCGGCGATGGCCGCGAGCACCCGCCGGGGGCGGGATCCGAGGACCGGTGGGGCGGGGAGCCACCCGAGCCAGAATCGGGGTGATATGGGGGAATTCTCCATGTTCGGTGCGGTCTCGCTCTCCTGTCGTCGCCGAGGGCCTGTCGTCGCCGGGGCCGCGTCGGTTCGGAACCCGTGCTCACACCGGACGGGCTCCACGCGGATGTCGTACGGCGGGGTCGCGCCATGCTGTTGTGGCCGCGGTACGCGGCGCCGGTCCGGCCCGGTGGGTACCGGTGTACGCCCGGCTGCCGGGTGCGCCCTGGTCCGGCTCCGGCACTCCGGGGCCGGTGAGCGGCCCGGCTGCCGGCCCGGCACGGCTCCGGCGGGGTCGCCTGCTCCTTCCGACCGCTCAGTCCGCCTGCGCGGACGGCGGCGCACTCCGGCCGGGACGACTGTACGGGAACCGGGAGCGGCACTCGATCCTCGCAGGAGAATCCGGCGGCACCGTGGCCATCGCCATCGCCGTCGCCGCTGCCGGACCCCGGAGCTCACACCCGGACCAGCACCTTGCCCCGGTTGGCCGCCCGGTCGACGTACAGACTGCGGTAGGCGTCCGGAATGGCGTCGAACCCGTACCGGACCGTCTGCTCGTATGCGATCTCCCCGCGGCGGATCATCCCGCCCAGCTCAGTGCGGAGCGCCGCCCAGTTCTGCGGGGTGAACCACTCCAGCGCGAAGATCCCGCGGATCGTGGTGCGCGGGAACATGATGTACGGCAGCAGCCGCGGTCCCACGTGATCGGAGCCGACCTGGGTCGCCCACTGCCAGCACACCGCCACCTGGCTGTCCACGTTGAGCAGGGAGAACACCGCGTCCGTCACGCTGCCGCCCAGGCTGTCGAAGTACTTGTCGACGCCGTCCGGCGCCGCGGCCCGCAGCGCCTCGCGCACCTCGTCCGCGCCGTCGCCCTGCCGGTAGTGCACCACCGCGTCGAAGCCCAGGTCCCGCAGGTGGGCCGCCTTCTCCGGTGAGCCGGTGGTGCCGACCACCCGGGCACCCGCACGCCGGGCCAGCTGCCCCACCAGGGTGCCGATCGAGCCCGAGGCGCCACTGATCACGACGGTGTCGCCGGGGCGGACGGTGAGGAACTTGGTCAGCGTGCCCCAGGCGGTCATGCCCGGCCCGCCCAGGACGCCCAGCGCCGTCGAGAGCGGCAGCGAGGCGTCGTAGTCCTGCGGATCGAGCTTCCGGAAGGCCGGGAACACCATGGGGAAGGTGCCGGTCCGCCACAGCCGGGCCGCACCGTTGCTGATGAGGTGACTGCGCCAGCCGCCGAACCCCTGGACCAGCTCGCCCGGCCGGTGCGCCGCGCGCGGTCCGGCGTCGAGCACCTCCATGATGGAGTCCGCGCCCATGTGCGCCCCGAGCGGTGTGTCGAGACAGATGCCCTGGAGGTAGGGATCGACCGAGACGTACAGGGTCTTGAGGAGCATCTCGTCGTCCGCGAGGTCGACCTCGAGGTCCTCGGTCACCTTCTCGTAGATCCGGTCCACCTCGGGCACGCCCTCGACGTGCTCCCGCACCACCCACGTCCGGACCTCCACGTCATGCCTCCTGTCGGTGCGGTGCACGGAGCCGGCCCGCGGCGGCGGCCCCGGCGGCCGGGCCCGGGGGCGCCACCCGGTCGACGACATGGGTCGGCGGCGGCGCCGTACGGTCGATGTCCGCGGTGAACGTCCTGCCGTCGTCCCGGCAGATGAACTGCATGACGTGCCGGCCCGCCGCCGCGGCCCGGATCAGACCGCCGGTGGTCGCCCAGACGCCGGAGAGATAGAAGTTCTCCAGCCCGGGCAGCCCGGGGCCGTGCTTCTTGATCTGCTCCTCGAGCGTCTCGCCGCCCTCGACGAACGGCTGCCAGCCGAGCACCGTCCCGTCGTAGTTGCCGGTGTAGCGGACCTGGGTGAGGGGGCTCGACACATCGCGGACGGCGATCGAGTCCCCGATCCCCGGGTGGCGCTGCTCCAGAATCCCCAGCAGAGCGTCCCTGACGCGGTGTTTGGCGGTGTAGTACGCCTTGCCGCGGCGCACCGGCAGGGTGTGGAGCTCGGTGCCCCCGCGGACCCGGCTGGCCTGTTCCGGACCGTCGCTCAGCGCCCGCCACGGCGCGATGTCGCAGAAGTAGGTGGCGTACACCACCGTCGTCCCCTCCGGCGACAGCTCCGGGTAGTGCCTGCTGCGGAACTGGACGTTGACGCTCGGGTGGCTGATCCCGGTCAGCTCCGCGGCCTCGACGTCGCTCAGCAGGTGCGTGGTGCAGGGATCGCCGTCGGGGAAGGGGCGCCGCAGCCCGAGAAAGAGGGTCACATAGCCGGGGAACACCATGCCCGGCTGCTCGATGGTGCTGGTGTACAGCCTGCGGTAGGTCTCGTCGAGATAGCGGCCCTTGAGGAAGCGCATCAGCGTGGTGTGGCCGTCGCAGGCCGAGACCACGATGTCGGCCCGGACCTCGCTGCCGTCGCTGAGCCGCACCCCCGTGGCCCGGTCGTCCTCGACGAGGATCTCCTCGACCCTGGAGTTGTAGCTCACCTCGCCGCCGAGCCGCAGATAGCGCTGCTCGATCGACCTGCTCAGCCCCATCGAACCGCCCTCGGGCACCCCCGCCGACAGATTGGCGTGCGAGGCCAGCTGGAAGTAGAAGGGCAGCACCGGGAAGTTGGGGTGCTTCTCGTAGAGGATGAAGTTGAACGCCTCCCGCAGCAGCGGATCCCGGAACCGCGCCGAGTAGTCCGTCATCAGCGTCGTGATCGACTTACGGATGACGTTGATGTACGGCACGAAGGACGCCAGCATCCGCCAGCGTTCGAGCCGGCCCATCAGGCCGACCGGCTTCAGGAACGGATAGACCGCCAGACACTTCCGGAAGGCGCGCAGCCCGTCGCAGAACTGCCGGATCAGCCGGGCGTCCCCCGGTGAGAGGTCCACCAGGTGCGCTTCGAGCCGGTCCGGGTCGGAGTAGAAGCGGACCGCCCGGCCGTCCCGCCCGCGCACGATGTTGAACACATCGAAGTGGCGCATCCGTTTCCCCTGCAGCGCGCCGAGTTCGAGCCAGATCTGGTGCATCTCGTTGCCCGGACCACTGCCGAGCAGCCAGCTCACACAGCAGTCCAGGGTGAAGTCGCCGCGGTCCCAGGCCGTACAGCAGCCTCCGGGCACCTCGTGCATCTCGAAGATCCGGGTCCGGTATCCGTTCATCCGGGCGTAGCACCCGGTGGACAGACCACCGAGCCCCGCCCCGATGATGATCATTGATTCTCTGGTCCGCTTCTCGCGGGGCATGTTCCAGGGCCTCCTCGGCAAGAGCTCGGTCGTCCGTCCGCGGTCTATTCCGCGGGCCACTTCTCGAGCTGGGGCAGATGGCCCAGCTGTTCCCGGTGCCACGGCTCCCGGTTCCGGCTCTCCCAGGCCCGGAACTCCATCCCGAGCTCCCGGCACAGGTACTGCACCGCGAAGCGGCCGCTCGACGCGGCCCGGATCAGGCCCCCGCCGCCGGCCCACTGCCCGGCCATGGAGAAGCCGCGCAGCCCCGGCAGCCGCATCCGGTCCTTGTTGACCACGCCGTTGACCAGGTCCTCGGCCTCGGTGAAGGACTTCCACGCGAGGATGGAGCCGTTGTGGTTGCCGGTGTAGCGGTGTGTCGTGACGGGTGAGGCCACATCGGCCACCCGGATGCGGTCGCCGGTACCGGGGGAGCGCCGCTCCAGGAAGTCCCGGACGAAGTCGGCGACCTGACGCTTCTGCGCCCAGTACTCCTTGCGGCTCCGGCTGCGCAGCGTCCGCCAGTGCGCGAAGTCGCTGAAGTAGGTGCAGTGCACGACCGAGGAGCCCGGCGGGGCGAACCCCTCGGCATAGCGGGACCGCTGCTGCACCACCAGGCTGTCCTGCAGCGCCCCCGGCAGCCCGGAGCTCTCCTCCTTCGCCAGCAGATACGTGGTGCTGTGCGGGCTGTCCGGCTCCGGCTCCCCGGTGAGCCCGACGAACGCCGACACCACCCCCGGATAGAGCACCTCCGGCCTGTTCAGCAGCGTCGAGTACAGCGTGTCGAGCCGCGGGCTGGAGTACCGGCCGCCGAGCAGCCCGTGCAGGGTGGTGTAGCCGTCGCAGGCGGCCACGACGTGGTCGGCGTACAGCCGCGTGCCGTTCCTCAGCTCCACCCCGACGGCCCGGTCGCGCTCCACGAGGATGCGCTCGACCCGCGTGCGATAGCTGACCGAGCCGCCCAGCGAGGTGTACCGCCGCTCGATGGACCGGGACAGCCCCAGGGACCCGCCTTGGGGGAACCCGGCGTTGTCGTTGTACGCACCGGCCATGTTGAACAGATACGGCAGCAGCGGGAACCCGCCGTGGTCCTGGAAAAAGATGTTGCGGAACGCGCGCCGCAGCAACGGATCCTGGAACCGGTCGGCGAAGGTGTGCATCTGCGTCGCGGCGGTCCGCCAGAACAGCCGGAACGCCGGCAGCACGGTCCGCAGCATCCGCAGCTTCTCCCGCGGCGTCCGCAAGGGCGCCGGAGTGAGGAACGGATACAGCTCGATGCCGATGAACCGCCGCAGGTCACGGCAGAACGACCGGATCAGCCGCGCGTCGGCGGGCGAGATCTCCAGCAGGTGCCGCTGGAGCCGCCCGGGGTCGTTGTAGAAGGTCACCGACCGTCCGGCCTCGTCGACGACCCGGTTGAACATGTCGAAGTTCGTCACCGTCTTGCCGTCGAGCGCGCCGAGCTCGCTCCACACCTGGTGTGCCTCGTTCCCGGCGCAGGTCCCGATCAGCCACTCGATGCAGTAGTCGAAGATGAAGCCGTCGCGCGCCCACGCGGTGCAGCAGCCGCCCGGCAGCACGTGCTTCTCCAGGATGCGCGTCTCCATCCCGCTCATCTGGGCATAGCACCCGGTGGCCATCCCGCTGACCCCCGCCCCGATGACCAGCACCCGGGGTTTGCCCCCGGACGAGGCGTCCCGTGTGGTCCAGTCCGTTGCGACGTCATGCGACATGGGTGCCCCCTCCGGCCAGGATGTCGCGCGCCAGCTTCGCGTTGAGGGCGATGTACTCCTGGTCGAGCATCTCGGCGTGGGTGCCGAAGCCGCGGAACACGGTGGTGCGGGTGGTCGTGCTGCCGTGCCAGCTGCCGTGCTCGTCCGCCGCGTAGAACGCCACCTTCTCCTGGTCGGAGATGACACTCACCGGGGCGGTGATCACCCCCAGGTTCGGTGTCCGGCTGCAGAAGTGGATGTACTCCCTGGCCTGCTCCAGCGTCTCCTGGGCGACGATCTCCGAACCGGTGTGCCTGCGCAGATGGTCGCCCAGCTCGCGCTCGAAGGCCTCGAAGTGCTCGCTCCCCAGCTCGAAGGAGTCACGGATCCGGTACGAGTCCATGATGACCACGATGGGCACCTCCCGGCCGCGGCGTTCCAGCTCCTTGGTCACCTCGAAGGCGAGATTGCCGCCCAGCGAATAGCCGAACAGGGTGCAGGGGCCGTCCGGCTGGATCTCCTCGATCAGGTCGGTGTACCGGGCGACCTTGTCGTCGCCGCTCAGATAGTTGAACGCCACGAACCGGTACTCCGGGAGATGCGTGGCGAACTGGCGGTAGACCAGCCCGTGCCCGCCGGCCGGCGGGAAGCAGAAGACCGTCCTCCCGCCCTCCCCGTTGAACCGCAGATAGGGCTGGGATCCGGCGATCCTGCCGGTGACGATGTGCTCCACGGTCCTGGCCATCCCGTGCAGCGTCGTCACCTTGAACAGCCGGCTGACCGGAAGCGAGATGCCGAACTCGGACTGCAGATGGTGGATCAGTTCGATCAGCTTGATCGAACTGCCGCCCGCCTCGAAGAAGTCGTGGTGCAGCCCCACCCGCTCCAGGCCCAGCAGCGCCGTCCAGTGCTCGGCCATGCGCTTCTCGTAGAGCGTCACCGGCGCCTCGTGGACCGGATCGCCGCCGTCGAACCGCGGCGCCGGCAGCGCAGCGGTGTCCACTTTGCCGTTCGGCGTCAACGGCAGTTCGGGGAGCTCGACGAACGAGGCCGGGACCATGAAGGTGGGCAGCTGCGCCCCCAGGTGCCGGCGCAGCGCGGACCAGTCCAGCACCGCGCCCGGCGCCGCGACACCGTACGCGCACAGCACGCCCTCCCCCTGGGCGTCCTCGGAGACCGTCACCACGGACTGCGCCAGCGCCGGCCAGAGCGCCAGCTGCGCCTCGATCTCCCCGATCTCGATCCGGTGACCGCGCAGCTTGACCTGCGTATCGGCCCGTCCCAGCAGGTGCACCACCCCGTCGGCGTCCCACCGGGCGAGGTCGCCCGTGCGGTACAGCCGCACCGGTCCGGTGCCGGACGCCCCGCCGGGGGAGAGGGTGACGAACCGCTGCGCCGTCTGCTCCGGCTCCCCGAGGTAACCGTCCGCGACACCGTCGCCGCCGACCCACAGCTCACCGGTCACCCCCGGCGGCACGGGTTCGCCGTGTCCGTCGAGGATGTAGAGCGTGCTGTTCGGGAACGGCCGGCCGATCGGGACCATCCGGCTCGGCTCCAGTCCGTCGGCCGGGCCCTCGAAGTAGCAGCTGTCGACGGTGGCCTCACTGAGCCCGTAGGAGTTGACCAGCCGCGTGTCCGGACCGCACAGGCCGCGCAGCCGCTCGTACTCCTCCACCTTCCACGCGTCGGAGCCGACGATCAGCAGCCGCAGGAAGTCCAGGCGTTCGCCCGTGCTCTCGCAGTACCGCATCAGGCCGCGGACGACGGCGGGCACGAACTCGCCGCAGTCGACGCGCTCCGCGCGCATCGTCGCGTGCAGCCGGGCCGTGTTGAACAGCAGCTCCCGCGGGACCAGCACCAGGGTGCCGCCCGAGCAGAGCGCGCGGACGAGGTCACCGGTGAACACATCGAACGAGAAGCTCGCCATCTGCAGATGGGTACGGGCCTCGGTGGCCAGTCCGTACTCCTGGTGCCAGGCGCCGTACGCCGAGGCGAGGCTGCGGTGACCGACCCGTACCGCCTTGGGGCGGCCGCTGGACCCGGAGGTGTGGATGACGTAGGCGGGCGCGTCCAGGCCGGCGGTGTCCAGGCCGTCGGCGCGGTTCTCCTCACGCGCGGAGTCCGCCCCGGCCCGGCCGCCGGCAGTTGCGCCCGCCGGGTACACCTCCTCCAGCGCCAGGACCTCGGCCGACGTCCCGGCCAGCCGCGCTCGGCCGGCCGCGTCCGCGATGACGACGGCGGTACCGGCGGTGCGCACCATGCCGTCCAGGCGCTCCGCCGGGTAGCCCGGATCGAGCGGCAGATACGCGCCGCCGGCCCGGAGCACCGCCAGCAGCGTGACGACGAGCTCGGGCGACTTCTCCAGGCAGAGCGCCACCACCGAGCCCTCCCGGACGCCCCGTTCGCGCAGCCGCAGCGCCAGCAGAGCCGAGCGGTCCGCCAGTTCGCCGTAGGTGAGCCGGCGGGTGTCGCCCGACTCCGAGGGCGCCGAGACCGCAACCGCCTCCGGGTGCTCGGCGGCGGCGCGGGTGATCAGCCGGTGCACCGGCACCTCGGGCGCCGCCTGCCGGCCGGCCCCGCTCCAGTCCGCGAGCACCGTCTCCCGCTCCGCCTCCGTCATCATCTCCAGCCGCGCCGCCGGCTGCTCCGCCGGAGCGCGGGTCAGACCGTCGAGCAGCCGGACGTAGTGCGAGCACAGCCGCCGCACCGTCTCCGGCCGGAACAGATCGGTGTTGTACTTGAACACGCAGTGGAAGCGCCGGTCGGCCTCGTCCTCGTAGGCGGACAGCGTCAGGTCGAACTGCCCTTCCTCCTCGGGTAGTTCGATGTACTCCAGCCGGTAGCCGTACTTCTCCGTCGCCACCTTGTGGACCAGCAGGATGAACATCGCCTGGAACACCGCGGAGCGGCTCGGGTCGTGCTGCAGCCCCAGCTCCTCGACCAGCCGCACGAACGGGTACTCCTGGTGGTCCAGGCCGCCCAGCACCGTGGAGCGGACCCGCCGCAGCAGCTCGCCGGCCGACGGGGCGCCGTCCAGGCTCACATGCAGCGGCAGCGGGTTGACGAAGTAGCCGTAGACCGAGGCGAAGTCCTCCTGCGTCCGGCCCGACACCGGGGAGCCGACGACGATGTCGTCCTGGCCCGAGTAGCGGTGCAGCAGCAGGTAGTACGCGCTCAGCAGCACCACGAACACCGTGACGTCGTGCTCCCGGGCCAGCGCGTGCACCCGGGCACTGAGGTCGGCGTCGAGGACGAAGAACTCGGACGCGCCGTTGTGCGTCTGGACCGCCGGGCGGGGCTTGTCGGTGGGCAGGTCGAGCACCGGCACGTTGTCGGGGAGATGGCTCCGCCAGTAGTCGAGCATCCGCTGCGCGTCCGGTCCGGCCAGGAAGCGGTTCTGCCAGTTGAGGAAGTCCAGATAGCGGGCGGACACCGGGGGCAGCTGGGCCGGGCGGCCCCGGCGCAGCCCCTCGTACAGGGCGAGCAGTTCCTCGATGAAGGTGAAGGTGGAGATCGCGTCGGAGACGATGTGGTGGACGGCCTTCATGATCACCCAGCGGTCCGGGCCACGCCGGAACAGCCGGAACCGGATCAGCGGGTCGCGCTCCAGGTCGTACGGTTTGCGGTACTCACCGACGATCATCGCGTGGATCTCGTCCCACTCCCGGCCCTCGACGTCGAACAGGGCGAGGTCCGGGGTGACGTCGGTGGCGATCCGCTGCACGGGCCGGCCGTCCGCGTCCAGGGTGAAGCCGGCCCGCAGGCTGGGGTGCCGATCGATCAGCGCCCGCACGGCCCGGAACATCAGCTCCGGATCCAGCGCGGTGCGCACCTCGACCGCACCGCCGATGTTGTAGGCGAAGCCGTCCGGGTTGAGCTGCCGGAGGAACCACAGCGCCTTCTGGTTCTGCGTCAGCGGATGCTGCCGCTCGTCCTCGAACACCTCGACCGCGGCACCGGCGTCCTCCGGCGTCCCGGCCTCGGCCGGGACACCCAGCCCGTCGTACAGCTGGGCGACCAGTTCGCCGACCGGGGCACTGCTCAGCAGGGCCACCACCGGCAGGGCGACACCCAGTTCGGCGTGGACCCGCGCCCGCAGCTCCATCGCCAGCAGTGAGTCCAGGCCCAGGGTGTTGAGCCCGGTGGCGCAGTCCAGCCGCTCCGGGCCGACCCGCAGGACCCCGGCGGCCAGCTCGATGAACCGTTCGGTGAGCAGCCGGCGACGCTCGTCCTCCGCGGCCGCGTGGAACGCCTCCAGGAAGGTCCCGCCGTCCCGGGCCGGCAGGTCCCGGGCGGCGGCCGCCAGCTCGGCGACGAGCGGCGGCGCGGTCGGGTACCAGGCCAGGAAGGCCGGCCAGTCGACGACCGTCGCCACCAGCACCTGGGCGCGGTCCTGGCCGATGACGCGCTCCAGCACGGCCATACCGGCCTCCGGCGACAGGGAACTCATCCCGCGGCTGGTGCGGTAGTGGTCGATCAGCCCCAGCTCCTCGATCATGCCGGTCGCCCACGGCCCCCAGTCCACGCTGAGCGCGGGCAGCCCCTGGGCACGCCGGTGGTGGGCCAGCGCGTCGAGGAAGGCGTTGCCCGCCGCGTAGTTGGTCTGCCCCGCGGTCGTCAGCAGCGAGGCGACGGACGCGAACAGCACGAAGTGGTCGAGCGGTTCGTCGCGCAGATGACGGTGCAACAGCAGGGCACCGACGACCTTGGGGCCGTGCACCGCGTCGAAGGACGCGCGGTCCATCTCCGGGAGCAGCCGGTCACGGACGTGGCCGGCCAGGTGGAACACGCCCCGGATCGGCGGTGACTCGTCCTGCCGGTACTCGGCCAGCCACCCGGTCAGCGCCGCCTCGTCGGTGATGTCCAGCGCCACCGGGACGGCCTGCGCCCCCAGCGCCTCCAGCTCCTTGAGGAACCGCACCTGGCGGCCGGCCGGGGAGTCGGGGTCCAGCTCCCGCAGCCGGCGGTTCCGGGGCGGTGCGGTGCGGCCCAGGAGAATCAGCCGCCGTGCCCCCCGCTTGACGAGCGTGCGGCACAGCAGCCGTCCCAGGGCGCCGAACGCCCCGGTCACCAGATAGCTGCCGTCCGGCCGCAGCCGCAGCGGCAGCGGGCCGGTGAGGTCGCCGAGCTGCCGCAGCCGGCTGGTGTGGCGGCGGTCGCCGCGCAGCGCGATCTCGTCCTCGTCGCCGCCCGCCACCTCGCGCAGCAGCGCGGCTGCCTCGGCCCGGCGCTCGGCGGGGGAGTCCCCCCGGGCCGGGTCGAGGTCGACCAGCGTGCCGCGGTGGGCGGCCAGTTCCTGGTGTCCGAGCACCCGGCCGATGCCCCAGGCCGACGCGGCCAGCGGCTCGACCGGATCCCCGGCGGACACCGCCTGGGCGCCGCGCGTGACGATGTGCAGCGTGCAGCCGTCCCCGTGGGACTGCAGGGTCCTGGCGAGCGCGATCAGCGAATAGCTGCCCGCGTCCGTGCACCGGGCCCAGTCCTCCCGGGTCACGGCGCCGATCGACGGCAGATCCAGGTTCCACAGGTGCACCACGGGCCCGAGCGGGACGGCGTCCCGCTCCCGGAGGTCGTGGAACAGCCGGTCGAGGTCGGCGGTGGAGCCGGGGGCGACGGTCGACTCGAGGCCGTCCCGCCCCATCCGGTAGCCCTCACCCCGGTGGACCAGATGGCAGCGCCCGCCCAGCGCGGTCACCCGCTCCGCCAGCGCCTCCGCGACGCCCTGCGCGTCGGCGAGGAGCACCCACCGGCGCGCCGCCGCGGCCCCGAGGCCCTCCGGCACCGCGGCGGTGAGGGGAGCGCCCCCGGCCGCCCGCGCCGCGGACTCGCCGGGCGTCGCCGTGTCGTGGGAGCCGGCCGGCTGGGGGCCGGCCGGCTTCTCGATCCAGGCCACGTCCGTCAGCCAGCTGTCGATGGTGGCGCGCCCGACCGCGGCCGACGCCTTCTCGACATCGGCCGCCCGGAAGCCGCGGATCCGGCCGAGCGGTTCCCCGCCGTCCGCGTACACGCCGATGTCGCCGGTCAGCGCGGCGTCGTCGTGTCCGGAGAGCGTCGCGTGCACCCAGAGCGGCCGGTCACCGAAGGGAGCGCAGCGCACCTCGTCGATCGACAGCGGCAGCCGGATGCCGGTGCCCCGCGGTCCGTTCGCCGCCTCGAGGATCTGCGGTGTCAGCAACGACTGGAAGCAGGCGTCGAGCAGCACCGGATGGACGTGATGCGCCGCGGTGCCGCCGCTGATGGCCTCCGTCGGCCGGATCCGGGCCAGCGCCTCGCCGGGCCCGATCCACACCTCCTCGATGGCCTGGAAGGCCGGGCCGTACTGGTAGCCCAGCTCCGCCAGGGCGGCGTAGCACTCCGGCCCGTCCAGCCGCCGTACGGTGCGCGCGCGGACCGCGTCGGCGTCCAGCGGCGCCCCCGGCGCCGGGCGCTGGCCCGCCCGGATCACACCGGTGGCGTGCACCGCCGGCTCCTGGGCGTCCTCGGCCGGGGAGGCGACGGTGAAGCCCGCTCCTTCGGAGGAGAACGCCAGCTGCACCGTCCGGACGTCGTCGTCCGGCAGGAAGAGCGCCTTGCGCAGCTCGATGTCGGCGAGTGCGGCTTCGGTGCCGCCGGTCATGGCCCGGACCGCCTGCACCGCCATCTCCAGATAGCCCGCCGCGGGGAACAGTACGGCGCCCTGCATCCGGTGGTCGTTCAGATAGGGCATCGACTCGGTGTCGAGCCGGGCCTCCCACACCGGTTCGGCCCCGGTGACCCGGCGGCCGAGCAGCGGATGGTCCAGCCGGCCGAGCCGCACCTGCTCGACCGGGGCCGGCTCCACCCAGTAGCGGTCCCGCTTCCACGGATAGCGCGGCAGCCGTGCCGGAGAGCCCGTGGGGCAGACCGCCTGCCAGTCGATGTCGACGCCGAGGTTGTGCAGGGCGGCCAGCGAGCGGGTGAACCGTTCGGCCTCGTCCTCCCCGCGGCGGATCGACGGCAGAGTGCTGCCCTCGGCGCCCGCGCCGTCGAGACACTCGCGGATCGCATGGCCGAGCACGGGGTGCGGGCCGATCTCCAGGAACAGGCCGTACCCGGCACCGATCAGCCGGTCGACGGCGGCGCGGAAGTGGACCCGGTCCCGGACGTTGTGCCACCAGTACGCCGCGTCCAGCTCCGGCCCCCGCGCGACACCGTCGACGCCGGTCAGATACAGCGGCACCGTCGCCTGACGAGGTGTCAGCCCGGCCAGGGAGGACAGCAGCTCGTCCTTGATCGGATCCATCCGCGGGCTGTGGTACGGCACCCGGACGGTGAGCGGCCGGGCGAAGATCTGCTCCGCCCGCAGCTGCTCGGCCAGCTCCGCCAGTGCGTCCTCGTCCCCGGCGAGGGTGATGCCCGTCGGGCTGTTCACCGCGGCCACCGACACCCGGTCGCCGTACGGCAGGACGCGGCGCCCCGCCTCCTCCTCGGCGAGACCGACCGCGAGCATGGAACCGGTGCCCACCAGCCGCTGCTGGAGGCGGCTGCGGTGCACCACGACCGTGACGGCGTCCTCCAGCGAGTAGACCCCGGCCTCGTGGAACGCCGCGACCTCGCCGGTGCTGTGCCCCACGATCGCCTCCGGCCGCACACCCCGGCTGCGCCACAGCGCCGACAGACCCACCTGGACCGCGAAGTTGGCCGGCTGCGCCAGCCAGGTCTCGCTCATCCGCGAGGCGGACTCCTCGGCGTTCATCTCCTCGATCAGCGACCAGCCGGCGAGCTTGCGGATCTCCTCGTCGCACCGCTCGACCGTCTCGCGGTAGACCGGCTCGCTCCCGAACAGCCCCCGTCCCATCGCCCACCACTGCGGGCCCATGCCGGTGAACACCCAGACCGGTCCCCGCCGTCCGGGATCGCGCCGCCGGTCGAGCAGCACCCGTGGATGCTCCTCGCCGCGCAGGTACGCGTCCAGCGCCTCGTCCAGCGAGGCGCGCGAGGAGTGGACGATCGAGAGGCGGGCGTCGAGGTGCTGCCGGCGGTGGGCGAGGGTGTGGCGGACATCGGCGAGGCCGACGGCCGGACCGTCGGTGCCGTCGAGCGCCCGGCGGACGCCCGCGGCCAGCTCGGGCAGAGCCGCCGGATCGCGGGCCGTCAGCGGCAGGACGGACCAGCCCGGCTCCGGCGGCGTGGGCTGGTCCGCCGCGGGTGCCGGGGCCTCCTCCAGCAGGATGTGGGCGTTGGTGCCCCCGAACCCGAAGGAGTTCACCCCCGCGCGAGCCGGCCCGTCGTGCGCGGGCCAGTCGGTCGGAAGGGTGGGGATGTCGTACGGCATCGACGCGAGATCGATCGCCGGATTCACCTGCTCCAGATTGATGTGGGGCGGGATCCTGCGGTGCTGGAGACAGAGCACGGTCTTGATCAGCCCGGCGATCCCGGCGGCCGACTCGGTGTGCCCGATGTTCGTCTTGACCGAGCCCACATAGCAGGCGTCGCCCGGCTTCCGGCCGATGGACAGCGCCCGGCCCAGCGCCCGGGCCTCGATCGGGTCGCCCACGGGTGTCGACGTTCCGTGGGCCTCGATGTACTGCAGACCGCCCGGCTGCACCCCCGCCTCGGCGCAGACCCGCTCGATCAGGGCCACCTGGGCGTCCGCGTTGGGCACGGTGATCCCGTTGGTCCGGCCGTCCTGGTTGACGCCGCTGCCGGTGATCACGGCGTGGATCGGGTCGCCGTCGCGCACCGCGTCCGCCAGGCGCTTCAGCGCGACCACTCCGACGCCCTCGGCCCGCACATAGCCGTCGGCCGCGGCGTCGAAGGTCCGTGAGCGGCCCTCGGGGGAGAGGAAGCCGCCCTTCGTCTCCGCGATGGTGTACTGCGGAGCCATGTGCAGCAGGGTGCCGCCGGCGAGCGCGAGACCGGTCTCGCCCCGGAGCAGGCTCTGCCGGGCCAGATGCACCGCGACCAGGGACGAACTGCACGCGGTGTCGATGGAGACGCTGGGGCCGCGGAAGTCGAAGCAGTACGAGATACGGTTCGACACCATCGTCATCATCGTGCCGGTCGCGGTGTGGGCCGCCAGTGTGTCGAACCGCAGATCCGAGAACTGCAGGATCTTGTAGTCCAGCGTGAAGGCCCCGATGAACACTCCGACATCGGCCCCGGCCAGGTCCGCGGGCCGCTGCCCACCGTCCTCCAGCGCCTCCCAGGCCACCTCCAGCAGTTTGCGCTGCTGCGGGTCCATGTACTTCGCCTCACGCGGGCTGATGCCGAAGAAGGCGGGGTCGAACTCGTCGAAACCGTCGATGTAGCCGCCGCGGCCGCCGATGAGCCGGCCGGGCTTGGCCTGGTCCCGGCTCCCCAGGGTCGTGACGTCGTACCGGTCGGCCGGCGTCGGCGTGATGCAGTCCTTGCCGTCGATCAGGTTCTGCCAGAACACCCGGTAGTCGGAGGCGCCGCCGGGCAGTCGGCACCCCATACCGATGATCGCTACCTGGTCGTGGGAGGCGGCGTGTGGTGAGTCGGTCAACGTCGAATCCTTGTTTCGAAGCACAGCGGCGAGCGGGAAGGAAAGGAAGGTGTGCAGTGGTCACCGAGGCGGAGCGGCCGGGGCGGCTGCCTGCCGCCGCGGACGGCGCCAGGGCTGGAGCAGGCTCTCGACGACGGCACCGGTTCCGGGAAAGGACGCCGGGTCCTGCAGCCCCACCGCGGCGGGTCTGCGGCCGGGATGCCAGGTGTAGCTCCCGAACAGGTGGTCCCAGACCGACAGGTCGGAGCCGTAGTGGCCGGCTTCGGCCAGGTCGGTGCTGTGGTGCAGCCGGTGCTGTTCGGGGCTCGCGACGACATGGTTGAGCCGGCCGAGCCGGACATCGATGTTGGCGTGCACGAAGTAGCCCTGCGCCACCACGAACAGCCCCGCCGCGAAGACCGCTGCGGCGGAGAACCCGGCCAGGGCCAGAGCGACCTGCACGGTGCCCTGGGCGAGCACGATGTCGACGATGTGGTTGACCCCGTTGTTGCCGACATTGACCTTGTCGGGCACGTGGTGCACACCGTGCAGCCGCCACAGCCACCGGTGCCGGTGGCTCAGGCGGTGGACGGCATAGCTGGCCAGCGAGCCCAGCAGGAGGGCGGACGGGACCTCGGCCCACAGGGGCACTGCCGGGTGGGAGGGCGGGGACAGCAGACGGACGGCGCCGGTGACCCCGAACTGCGCCAGGCCTCCGCCCGCCATCGTCAGCAGGAAGTAGACCCCGTACCAGCCCCATTCGCCGGGGCCGGGGTGCCACGCGGGCTCGTAGGGGATGACACGCTCCAGCAGCGCGAGATACCCGATGGTGCCGACGAGGAAGAACGGGGAGACCCGCCCCTCGTCCCAGTGGAAGTGCCAGGTCGCCGCGACCACGAGGACCACAGCCGCCAGCAGCAGCGGATACGCCGTGTGGCGGAGAGCGGAGCGCAGGCGCCCTGCCGTACGGGCGACGGGAGCGGGCCCGCGCCCCACGGCAGCGGACGTGCCGTGCCCGAGTTCGCCCACGGCACGTCCGCTGCCGCGGGCGAACTCGGGCACCCCCCGGGAACACTTGATCCTCAACCAACGACGCGGTTCCAAGACCACCGTCAGCCGCCTTCCCCCCAAGACTGAACGAGCCCGCATAAGACTGCCGCCCGTGACCAGTCGGCACACCAGAACATCAGCACATTCACCCGTACGTGCTGATGTGTCATGAATCCGCCGATCGTTTCAATCGGAGGGAGCCCTTCCGGCGTCTGGCGTGCGGGATTCCACGGCCTCTCGGGGTGCGGCGCCCAAGGTGCGCTTCGGGTTGACGCCCTGTTCGCCTCCGGAGCTCGGCGTCCTTCCCTGTGCCGCCGGATCGACTCCGGGCCCGCCGCATCCGGGAGAGACGGGTGGGTCATGAACTCGACAATGGCTCATCCCGTTGTCGACACTGTCGAAGTGGACGAATTTCAGGGGTGGTTGGAATTGCTCACCCCCATGCTCAACATCGTTCAGGTGTCGAGGGTGTTCAGGTGGATAGAGGGCAAACGGGTGTATTCTTTTGTCTCATTTCGCCCTGGGTGTGTCTCCCTGTCGTATCTCCCTCTCGAACCTTCGCTGCGAGAGTTCTGCCGGACTCCGGCCGGCTCGGATCGCTCCTCGCGGTATCCCGCATTCCCTGACGGCAATTCACCGGTTCAGGGAGGGTGTGACGCAGGCTTGTTGGGGGAGTGGGCGGTGATGGCCGTCCACCTCCCGGCAGGTGGACGGATGCGACTTCGCCCCGCGGCCGAGCCCGGTGCCGCACGGTCTCCTGGATCTGCCCTCTGATCTGCGATGACGGAAGCGGGGCGTCGGGCTCGGGGCGTCGCCCCGGCCGCTGCCCCGCGAGTGGCCGAGGTGATCATGTGTGCGCGGCGTCGGTGCGATGGCGTCGGGGAGATCATTCCGTATCGAGGGAACGAGATGCCCGACCGCGGAAACGACCCGACCCGACCGGGCCCGGCAGGCGAGTGCGGTTCACGAAGCATCCGAACAATGCACCCGCTGATCGCATTGCGAGGGGAATGTTCCCTCTTTCGATCCCGGGAAGTAACGCCGACCATGCTGTCCGCGAAAGAACAGTACCCTCCTGCCGTGACGCCGGGCCGTCACGCTTTAATGGGGTGGCACAGTCGAACGGCAGAACTCGGAGGCAGTCGTATGGGCAGGCATGGACGACCTCACGGGGTGAATCGCGCGTATTCCGCGATATTCACGGCCGCCGCCGCTCTCGGTGTCGTGGGCGTACTGGCCTTCGCGCTGCAGTCGGTCGGTGACGAAACGCCCGCGCGGGCCGAGTCCGGCGCCCGCTACCGTCCCACTCCCGACCTCCCGGACCCCGGGGCCACCCGCTCCGAGAAGACGCACCGTCCCAAGAAGACGGCCCCGTCCGAGGCGGGCAGCGGGACCGGTCTGACCGTGAGCTCCTCGGCGGAGCCGGAGCCCCTGCCGACCGAGAAGAAGACGCCGTCCGGCGAGCGGGACGTGCCCGCGGGCAGCGACTCGGCCGAGCCGTCCCGCACCAAGACCGCCACCCCGACGGACCGGAGCCCGGCCGGCGCCTCCGCGTCCGGCAGCTCCGGGGCGCCCGCTTCCCCGGACGGACGAATCGGGGACTCCGGGCGCGGTCGGGCCCCCGCGGAGCCGACGGACCCGACCGGCTCGCCGGACGAGCCGCAGGGCGAGGGCGAGGACGAGGGCGGCACGCAGGAGGACGGCCCGCTGAAGCGCACCGTCGACGGCGTCCTCGGCGGTGTCGGCTCCGGAGTGAACGGCCTGCTCGGCAACTGAGAACGGCCCGCTCGACAACCGAAGCGTATGCATGACGCGGCGTACGGGCGTCCCACGGTCATCCCCGCGGAGGCGTCCGTGCGCCGCGTCATGGTTCTCGGCGCGCCCCGGCCCTCAGGAGCCTGCCGACTCCATCCCTCCCACCTATGTTTCGCCCCTTTTGTCGGTGGTGGCGGAATATCCCCAGTCCGGCGGTAACCGTCCTCAGGGGGAGTGCTTGCGACGGTTGCTCCGGAAGTGATGTGTCTCGGTGGTAAATGCCGTACGCCGTGGCAGGGTGAGTGCCGGACCCACGCCGCCGCCCGGAGGAGCCTCGATGACCGCGATGATCGACTTCGGCCCCACGACGCGCCGCATGGCGAACCTGCTCGAAGGCGTCACCGACGACCTGCTCGCGGCGCCGACGCCCTGCCCCGCCTACACCCTCGGGGATCTCGTGGAGCACGTCGACGGGCTGTCGCGGGCCTTCGCCGCCGCTGCCGTGAAGGACATCGAAGGGGAGTCCGTACAGAGCCCTTCCGGTGACGCGGCCCGGCTCGGTGCCGACTGGCGCACCCGCATCCCCCGGCAGCTCGAGCAGCTCGCCGCGGCCTGGCGGGACACCCGGGCCTGGGAGGGCATGACCCGGGCGGGCGGGATCGACCTGCCGGCCGAGGTGGCGGGCAAGGTCGCCCTGAACGAGCTCGTCATCCACGGCTGGGACATCGCTCGCGCCAGCGGACAGCCCTACGACTGCGATCCGCCGGCACTCGACGCGTCCCTGGAATTCGTGTCCCTGATGTCCGTGCCCGGCGAGGAGGCGGGACGGGAGGGCCTGTTCGGCCCGGTGGTCGACGTGCCCGAGGGCGCCCCGCTCCTCGACCGCGTCATCGGCCTCAGCGGTCGCGACCCCTTGTGGGCAGCGGGCTGAACCGCCCGTCCACCCACCCGACTCACCCCTGGGCGGACCCGCCGACCGGCCCGTCGGCCCGGTTCGACGGACGGTCGCCCCACGACGGCAGGGCTGCCGCGCAGCCTCACCGCCTGGATCGAGTACGGATCACCCCATCAGCGGCAGCCCGAGGCCGCTCCGGCTGATGCGCGTCGTGTTCGACGTCCGGGAGCTCTCGGTCGCCCGGCGCCACCGCCCGCCCGGCCGATGTGTCCGATCCCACTCCGCCCGACCCCGCTCCACCGCAGGCCTGGTGCGCAGCCGTGAGTCTGCGCAGGGTGCACCGTATGCCTTTCGGCCGCGGCATGGCCGGATGTCCGCTGGTGGGAACTCCGCGTTCGGTATTCGCTCTTGACGATTGACGCAGAGGCCGTCAATCTCTTGATCTCATCAACTGCTCAGCTCCAACCCCCCACTTCAGGAGCCAACAGTGTTCACTGCAACACCTCTGCGCCGCGGCATGCTCGCCGCCGGCGCCTGCACCGCCCTCGCCGCAGGGCTGGTCGTCACGGCAGGCGGAGCCCAGGCGACCATCGGTACCGCCGCCCCCAAGGCCGCGCCCGACATCGACGTCAAGAACGTCAAGGCCGATCTGGCCGAGCTCCAGAAGATCGCCGAGGCCAACGGCGGCAACCGCGCCCACGGCCGGCCCGGTCACAAGGCGTCCGTGGAGTTCCTCAAGGGCAAGCTGGACAAGGCCGGATTCACCACGAAGGTCCAGGAGTTCGACCACAACGGCGCCAAGGGCTACAACCTCATAGCCGACTGGCCGGGCGGCAGCGCCGACAAGGTCGTGATGGCCGGCTCGCACGTCGACTCCATCAGCGACGGCCCCGGCATCAACGACAACGGGTCCGGCTCGGCCAGCATCCTGGAGGTCGCGCTCGCCGTGGCCAAGGCCGACCTCAAGCCCACCAAGCACCTCCGGTTCGCCTGGTGGGGCGCCGAGGAGGACGGCATGATCGGCTCCTCGCACTACGTCGACAGCCTGGACTCCGGTGAGGTGTCGAAGATCGACGCGTACCTCAACTTCGACATGATCGGTTCGCCCAACCCGGGCTACTTCGTCTACGACGACGACCCGCAGCTCGAGAAGGTCTTCACCGACTGGTACGCGGAGAAGAAGATCGCGACCGCGCACGAGGAGGAGAGCGACGGCCGCTCCGACCACGCCCCGTTCAAGGACAAGGGCGTGAAGGTCGGCGGGCTGTTCTCGGGCGCGGACTACAAGAAGACGGAGAAGCAGGCCAAGGACTGGGGCGGCAAGGCCGGGGAGGCCTTCGACCCCTGCTACCACCAGGCCTGCGACGACGCCTCCAACGTCGACGACAAGGCGCTCGACACCAACACCGACGCGATCGCCCACGCCATCTGGAAGCTCAGCTCCTGAGCCGTGCCGTTCCTTCGTGGGCCCGGGCGCCTGTCCGGGCCCACGAGGTCGGCCGCGGCCCGGCCCCCGGCGCTGTGCCGGACCACCGCCGCGGCCCCGTGCCGGGGCCCCGGGAGCCTGCGACCGTCACCCGGCATCAGCCCCGGCACGGGGCCGCCGGGTCAGCCGGCCCACGATCCGGCGCAGCCCCGGTGAGCCCGCGCCGCTGCTCCGGTCCCTCCTGGTCCACTCCACCAGCACGAACGTCACACTGATGAGCAGTCCCCAGGCGGCGATCTTCTGCCAGGACACCGGCTGCCAGGCATCCATCTGATACGGGTACCGCCAGGCACCCAGATAGGTGGCGATGTTCTCCGCCACCCACAGGAAGAAGCCGATCAGCGCGAAGCCGAGGGCCAGCGGCATGCTCCGGCGCCGGCTGCCCACGGTGAACCGCACCTGCGTCCCGGCCGTCGCGGCCAGCAGTGCCGCCGCCAGCACCCAGCGCAGATCCGGCAGCCAGTGATGGCTGAAGAAGTTCCCATAGATGGCCGCGGCCACCACCGTCGTCGCCCCGCGCCGGTACCGGACCAGACCGAGCTCCAGCACGTGCCACGCACGGCAGATGTAGCTGCCGACCGCGGCGTACAGGAACCCTCCGTACAGGGGCACACCGGCCAGTTTCAGCACCGCGGGCTCCGGATAGCTCCAGGACCCGAGGGAGACCTTCACCAGCTCGAACGCCAGCCCCACGGCGTGGCACACGGCGATCACCGCGAGATCCCGCCCGGACTCCCACCCGCAGAGCCGGAACACCACGGTCAGCAGGACCCCGTACACCAGCAGCAGGTCGTAGCGGGCCACGGGCAGGTGCGGCAGGGCGGTCGACAGGGCGACACCGGACAGCAGAGCGATGGCGAACCCGCAGCAACGGGTCTCCAGCCAGGCGAAGAGCAACAGCTGCCGCAGGGGAGCGATGAGCGCGGGCATGCCCCAACGGACGCAGAGCCTCGCACCATGGTTCCCCTCGCGCGCCCCGCCCGGATCCACCGCTGCCCCCATGTCCGGGCATGAGCGGCCGTGACGGATATCGCGACCCTGCCCGGGGCGGTGTCAGGACATCCGGACCTCGCCGGTACGGTGAGGGCGTGTCCGAGCGCCGAACGATGATCCTGCAAGCCGCCGTCCGCGTCATCGCACGCCGCGGCATCCGGGGCCTGCGCGTGGAGGAACTGGCCGAGGAGGCCGGGGTCTCCACCGCGCTGATCTACTACCACTTCGGCGACCGCGCCGGGCTGCTGCGCCGGACGCTGGACCACATCAACGAACGGGCCGAGCGGTACACCGAGCCGGCCGCCTGCCCGGACACCGACCCGCGCGCCCACCTCGAACAGATGCTGCTCCTGGAACTCCAGGACGCACCCGAGGTGGTGGAGAACAGCATGGCCTGGGGCGAGGTGCGGGCCACCGCGGTGTTCGACCCGGAGCTGCGGGAACAGCTCCGGGCCTCCACGGAGGAGTGGAACGAGTACGCCACCGACCTCATCCGCCGTGCCCAGGAGGGCGGAACGGTCCGCACGGACGTGGCGGCCGGCGACGCCGCGGAGCGCCTCACCGCGATGGTGGAGGGCCTCAGCGAGCGGTGGCTCAGCGGCTCGGCGTCCCTGGAGCGCGTCCGCAACCTGCTGCGCGGGGCGATCGTCGTGGAACTCGGCCCACCCGACTGACCGGAATCCGGGCACCTGCCCGTCGACGCCACTCCGCGACCGGGGGCACTCCGCACTCCGAGAGCCGTGCCGCGACCGTCAACCGGTGCACGGCTCATTCACCGTCCCGCGGCGGCGCACGTCTCGACGGCCGAGTGCGCCCGGCGCGTTTTCCGGAAGCCCGGAGCTCGCTCAGGCGCCGGTCCAGGCCCCGGACTTCGCGGAAAGGCCCTCGTGCTGCTGCACCGCCTGCTCACGAAGGGCTTGGACGAGCGTCGTCACGTGGGGCCGGTCCGTACGGCCGATCGCGGCGACACCGATGTGCCGGACCGGTCCCGGCGGTCTGACCGGGACAACGCGAAGGCCAGGGATCTCCGGGGCGAGCGCAATGGAGGGGATCAAGGAGATTCCCATGCCCGCGGCGACGAGAGAGCGGGCGAAGAAGTAGTCGGTGGTCGTGCCGCGCACGTCCGGAGCGAAGCCGGCGCGCTCGGCGTAGCGGCGCAGGTACACCTCGGTCTTCAGGCAGCCGAGCACCCAGGGCTCGGCTGCCAGGTCGGCGAGGTCGAGCACGTCGTTGTCGGCCAGCCGGTGCCGCTCCGGCAGGACGACGTGCAGGGGGTCCTCCAGGAGCGGTGTCCATTCCAGGCTGGAGCCGAGGCCCGGCCCGAGCGGCAGGGGGCCGTCGAAGTGGTAGGCGAGTGCGACGTCCACGGTGCCCTGGCGGACGAGCGGCAGGGTCTCCTCGGGCTCGCCTTCCCTGAGGTGGAGCACGGTGCGCGGATGGGCTGCCATGAGCCGGGTGAGGGCGCCGGGCAGCAGAAGCCGGCCGCCGCTGGTGAAGGTGGCGACGGTGAGCTGCACGCGGCCCGTGCTGAGCCGGTCGACCTGCTGTTGTGCGTGTTCGAGCTCGGCGGCGACGGATTCGGCGGCGCCGACCATGATCTGACCGGCCGGGGTGAGGGTGACGCCACGGGTGCTGCGGGCGACGACCTGGGCGCCGAGGCTGCGTTCCAGGGTGGCCACGTGCTGGGAGACGGCCGAGGGCGTGAGGCGCAGGGCCGTGGCCGCCCGGTTGAAGCTGCCGTGCTCCGCCACCGCCCGCAGGACGCGGAGCCGCTGCACATCGATCAACAGTTTTCCTTAGGACGTTTCCAGTAAGTCGGTACTTCTGCTGATGACGATAGGTCTCCAGGATGGGGGCATGCCGACGATCTGTGTCATCGGCGGAAGCCCGCCGCGCAGGTCGCCCGGGAGCCCGTCCACCGGACCGCCCCGGCGGGCGAGGGAGCTTCGCCGTTCCCCTTCGACCGCCACTACGCCATGAGCAACGCCCGCGCGAGGGAGCCGGGCTCGTCCTCCTTCCCGCACCACCGACCGGCTGTCCGGCGCCGAAGCCCCGCCACCGAGCCGCCACTCACCACCCGAGGAACAGAGGCCACCATGCAGCACCGCACCCTTGCGGACACCGCCGTCAGCGCCATCGGCCTGGGCGCCATGCCGCTGTCCATCGAGCACCGCCCGGACGAGGCGCGGGCCATCGCCACCATCCACGCCGCCCTCGACGCCGGTGTCACGCTCATCGACACCGCCGACAGCTACCACTGGCACGCCGGTGAAGTGGGCCACAACGAGTTGCTGATCGCCCGTGCCCTGGCCCGCTACGGCGGCGATACCTCCGGCGTCCTGGTCACCACGAAGGGCGGCCGCGGCCGACCCGGCGACGGCAGCTGGACCGTCACCGCCACCCCGGAACACCTCGCGCGGGCCGCCGAGGCCTCCGCCAAGCGCCTGGGCGTCGAGGCGATCGGCCTGTACCAGCTGCACAAGCCGGACCCCGAGGTTCCCTGGGCGGAGTCCGTCGGCGCGCTGCGCGAGCTGCTCGCCGCCGGCACGATCCGCGCCGCCGGCATCTCCAACGTCACCACCGAACAGATCCGCGAAGCACATGCGATCCTCGGCGACGGGCTCGTCTCCGTGCAGAACCAGTACTCGCCTGCCGTGCGCGACAGCGAGCCCGAGCTGCGGCTGAGCACCCGACTGGGCTTGGCCTTCCTGCCCTGGAGCCCGCTGGGCGGCATCTCACGCAGCTCCCTCGACGGACCCTCCGGCACCACCTCCGCCGGCACCGCCTTCCACCGCATTGCGGACGACCGCGGCGTCAGCCCGCAGCAGATCGCCCTGGCCTGGCTGCTCGCCCGCTCCCCGGCAGTGATCCCGGTTCCCGGTGCCGGCCGCCCGGCCTCCATCACCGACTCGGCCAAGGCCCCGGACCTCGAGCTGAGCACGGAGGAGCTGACGCAGCTCGAGGACGCTCTGCCGATGTGAGGTGGTCACAGGGGCCGTTGCGCTTGGATTCAGTGCCGGGACTGCCACCAGACGACGAGGAGGCTGAAGGCGGCACTCCCGGCGGCGTAGGCCGCCCCGCGGGCGGCATGCCAGGCCAGATCCGGCAGTTGCAGTCCGGCGGTCCGGAGCCATTCGGGCCGATCCCCGACACGGCTTCCCTTACGAGACTTCAGGAGATCCCGGGAGTTGGACATGGCGGCCGCCTTCCGCGACGTGTTGCTGATGTACCAGAGAACCTCAGTGGGTAGAGCGTGAGAATGCGGTGGACCGCCGCCGGTCCGGTCAGCGGATTCTTGTGCGGGCCGAGCGTCCGGTTTTTCTCCGTTGCCTCTCCGGAGAGGTGATTCCGCGGCCCGGTCCGGGGGAGTGCGGTACCGGGGGCGGGCGACGCTCGTCCGGGCTGTTCGATGGATCATCACAGCTCATGGGGGTGCATACGCGTCGGCGCGGACGGGCCGCTCCTCACCATCCGAACCCCGGTGCACGGGACCCGGATTCGGGTGGTCCCGGTCAGTATATCCCCGGCCGGGCGCCGGACCGCGTCATGCGACTTTCTTTTCCGGCGCGCCGTCGAACGGGCCGTCACCGCCATTCCGTATCCGCAATTCCCGTACCGAGTGGCGGAGCCATTCTCTTTCTTGACGGAAAGGCAGATACGCCGAGGCGACAGGGATCCTGCCGCGGGGCTCCGGATGCCGGAGGGGCATGGGCATCCGCGCGGCGCACCGACGACCCTTCGGACCCGCATCCCCGAAGGCTTCAAGGACCGGATCGGCCCACCACCGCATCACCACACGACCCGACGACCGGATGGGCGCACCACCCGACGACCGGACCACATGATCACCGCACGACCCGATCACCTGAAGGGAACATCACCCGACCACCGGATCAGCCGACCGCGTCACCGGTGCGCCGACAGGAGGCGCCGGTGACCGGCCGCCCGGCGACCGGGCCCGGATGCCCGCCGCTCACCGCGCGCTGCGCGGCGCACGGCATTACGTTCGTGGGCATGGGCTGGAGACAGAGAGCGAACCGATCACTGGAGCGGCTGACGGGCTACGAACTGCGCCGCCCGGTCCCGCCGCCGGCTCCCCCCGCCAAACCGAAGGCGGGCCTGCCGGCCGACTACGACGACGAGGCGCGCCGGACCGTCCATGCGGTACGGCCGTACACCATGACCTCACCCGAACGGCTGAACGCGCTGGTGCTCGCGACCCGCTACGTCAGCCGCCACGGCCTGCCGGGTGCGGTCGTCGAGTGCGGCGTCTGGCGCGGCGGCAGCATGCAGGCGGTGGCCCGCACCCTTCTGTCGGTCGGCGACACCGGCCGGGACCTCTATCTCTTCGACACCTTCGAAGGCATGCCGCCGCCCACGGAGAAGGACCGCCGCCGCGACGGCGAGATGGCCTCCGACCTGCTGTCCCGCCGCAGCAAGGACCACCCCATCTGGGCCGTCGCCACGCTGGAGGACGTCCAGGAGGGCATGGCGCAGATCCCGTACCCCGAGGACCGGGTCCACTATGTGCCCGGCCGGGTGGAGGACACGATCCCGGCCGGTGCGCCGGAGGAGATCGCGGTGCTGCGGCTGGACACCGACTGGTACGCCTCGACCCGCCATGAGCTGGAGTACCTGTATCCGCGTCTGGTCAGCGGCGGTGTGCTGCTCATCGACGACTACGGCTGGTGGCAGGGTTCCCGTGAGGCGGTCGACGAGTTCCTGGAGAAGACCGGGGCGCGGCTGCTGCTGTTGCGCATGGACGAGGGCCGCATCGCGGTGAAGCCGTAGCCGACCGCTCGCCGCGGAGGAACGTGCCGGAGCCGGTACGGGCGGGCGCCGGTCGCCGCGACAGCGGGTAGGGGTGTGCTTACGCTCGGGTGCATGAACACCCATCCCGCGACCGGCGGTCGTCCGGCCGAGAGGCCTGGGGAGGACGTGGCGCACCTGCTGGTGCGCTGCCTGGAGGCCGAAGGGGTCGAGTACGTCTTCGGTATTCCGGGCGAGGAGAACATCCGCTTCGTCGATGCTCTGAACGGCTCCGCCATCCGGTTCGTGCTGGTCCGCCATGAGCAGGGTGCCTCGTTCATGGCCGAGATGTACGGACGGCTCACCGGGCGGGCCGGGGTGTGCTCCGCGACGCTGGGGCCCGGGGCCATCAACCTGCTGCTGGGAGCGGCGGATGCCGTGACCAACAGCGCGCCGCTGGTGGCGCTGGCGGCGCAGGGGGCCCTCGGGCGTACGCACAAGGAGTCCCACCAGGTGATCGACCTGGTGCCGATGTTCGCCCCGGTCACCCGGTGGTCGGCACGGGTGCAGGTCCCGGAGGCGGTGCCGGAGATGGTGCGCAAGGCGTTCAAGACCGCGCAGCGCGAACGTCCGGGGGCCGTCTTCCTGGCGGTGCCCGAGGACATCGAGGGAGCCCGGCTCACCGAGCCCCTCGGCCCGCTGCCGGTGGACACCGTACGGGCCGAGGCCCCGTCCGCGGCGCAGATCGCCCGTGCGGCCGAGGTGCTGGCCGGTGCCCGTCACCCGGTCGTGCTGGCGGGACACGGCGCCGCGCGGGCCGGGGCCGGTGAGGCGCTCGTCCGGTTCGCCGAACGGCTGGGTGTGCGGGTGGCCACCACGTTCCACGGCAAGGGGGTCTTCCCCGACGACCATCCGCAGGCCCTCGGCGCGGTCGGCTTCATGCGCCACGACTATGTCAACTTCGGCTTCGACTCGGCCGATGTCCTGATCTGCGTGGGCTACGAGCTTCAGGAGTTCGATCCAGCCAAGATCAACCCGCGGACGGACAAGCGCATCCTGCATCTGCACCGGTTCCCGGCCGAGGTCGATGCGCACTATCCGGTGTCGGTCGGCGTCGAGGGGGACATCGCCCAGGCCCTGGACGCCCTCGCGGCAGCGGTGCCGCGGCGGTTCGAGCGGGATGCGGCGGGGGAGCACATCCGGTCGCTCCTCGCCGACGAACTGGAGTACGGCCGCGGCAACGACACCTGCCCCCTGGTGCCGCAGCGGGTGGTCGCGGATGTGCGGTCGGCGCTGGGCCGGGAGGACATCGTCCTGGCCGACACCGGTGCGGGGAAGATGTGGATGGCCCGGCTCTACCCCACCTATGCGCCCGACACCTGTCTGTTGTCCAACGGCCTGTCGACCATGGGGTTCGCCCTGCCGGGAGCCATCGGCGCCAAGCTCGCCCGCCCCGCGCGGCGGGTGCTGGCGATGATGGGCGACGGATCGTTCCTGATGAACTCGCAGGAGCTGGAGACCGCGGTGCGCGAGCGGATCCCGCTGGTGGTCCTGGTGCTGGTGGACAGGGAGTACGGACTCATCACCTGGAAGATGGAGCTGGAACTGGGCCGGCACAGCCACACCCGGTTCACCAATCCGGACCTGGTGGCCTACGCCGAGAGTTTCGGTGCCCGCGCTCACCGGATCGAAGCGGCGGGCGAACTGCTGCCGGTGCTGCGTGACGCCCTCGCGCAGGACACCGTCACCGTCATCGCCTGCCCGGTGAACTACGCGGAGAACCTGCGGCTCACGGAGCGGCTCGGCGAGCTGCACGGCCCGTTCTGAACGGCCGAAGCCGACTCCCCGCCCGCACCCGCACCCGCACCCGCGGCCCGGGCCGGGTGGCGGCCCGGGGAAGCCCGGGCCGCCACCGGTCCGCCGGACCGGGGCAGTGGTGCCGAGTGCGGTGGTGGTCAGCCGTCGGCCTTCCGGGAGACGGCCGGTTCGCTCGTTCCCGGGCGGCCGGTCTCCACATGGCCGGCGAGGCGGCGCAGGAAGACGCTGTCCCGGTCCGAGACCACGGACAGGTCGTACCAGCCGTGGCTGCGGCGGGGATCCGCGATGTGGACACGGCGCTCACCGGGGCTCAGCCGGTAGCGGGCCGGGTGCTCCGCGCCGTGCGCGTCCCGGACGGTGACGCCGACGGTCGTGCCGGATTCATTGCTGAGGATCAGCCGGACCCGGCCGCGGTCGGAGTCGTGCCGGGCGCTCACCTCCAGGTGCCGCGCGCCGCCGTGTCCCCGGAACCGGCGCAGGAAGCCGTTGGGCCCGTGCACCGAGAGGTCGTAGGTGCCCTCGTCGTCCGCGGGGATGGCCCAGCTGTCGGAGAGCCGCTTGCCCGCTCCGACGGTGTAGGTCCACGGCCCGTCCGTGCGCGTCGTCGAGGTGATGTGCAGGCTCGCTCCGGCCTCGCCGTGGTTGGCGAAGTCGACCTGGAGCCTGCTGTCGTCCTTCTGCCGCTTGGCGTCGACGGCGAGGTCGTACGGCAGCGGCCGGGCGCGGCGCAGTCCGGGCTCCTGCCGCGGCAGCTTCGGATCCGCCGGGGGCGTGGGCACGTAGTCGTCGTGCCGGTCGTGGTCCGGCGGGATGTACCCGTCGGTGCCGGGCAGCCCGGGCACCGAGGCGTCGCTGCGTGCGAAGTCGAAGGCCGTGGTCAGGTCGCCGCAGACGGTGCGGCGCCAGGGGGAGATGTTCGGCTCGTGGACGCCGAAGCGCCGCTCCATGAAGCGCACGATCGAGGTGTGGTCGAAGACCTGGGAATTGACCCAGCCGCCGGTGCTCCAGGGCGACACGACCAGCATCGGGACGCGCTGGCCCAGACCGTAGGGGGCGGCCATGTGGTCCTCGCCGCCGGAGGGGGTGAAGTGCTCCGTGGTGGTGTCCGCGGTCGACTGCCCCTGCGCGGCCGAGGCCGGCGGGTAGGGCGGAACGATGTGGTCGAAGTAGCCGTCGTTCTCGTCGTAGGTGATGAACAGGGCGGTCCTGCTCCACACGTCCGGGTTCGACGTGAGGGCGTCCAGCACCTGGGAGATGTACCAGGCGCCGTAGTTGACCGGCCAGTTCGGGTGCTCGGAGAAGGCCTCCGGCGCGGCGATCCAGGAGACCTGGGGGAGCTTCCCGGCCCGCACATCGGCCTTGAGGAGGTCGAAGTAGCCCTCGCCCTTCTTGGCGTTGGTGCCCGTGCGCGCCTTGTCGTGGAGCGGGCTGCCGGGTTCGGCGTTGCGGTAGGAGTTGAAGTACAGCAGCGCGTTGTCGCCGTAGTTGCCGATGTAGGCGTCCTTGGTCCAGCCCCAGGAGCCCTTGGCGTCGAGACCGTCGCCGATGTCCTGGTAGACCTTCCACGAGACACCGGCCTTCTCCAGGCGCTCGGGGTAGGTGGTCCAGGAGTAGCCGAGCTCGGCGTTGGTGATGACCGGGCCGCCACCGCTGCCGTCATTGCCCGTGAATCCGGTGAACATGTAGTAGCGGTTCGGGTCCGTGGGACCCATCAGCGAACAGTGGTAGGCGTCGCAGATCGTGAACGCGTCGGCCAGCGCGTAGTGGAACGGGATGTCCTCGCGGGTGAGATACGACATCGTGGTGGCGGTCTTGGCGGGCACCCACTGGTCGTACGCGCCCTTGTTCCAGGCGGCGTGGCCGCCGTTCCACTCGTGGTCGAGCCCCGCGAGGAACTGCAGCCCGAGGTTCTCCGCGTCGGGCCGGAACGGCAGCACGTCCTTCGAGCCGTCCGACTGGTACCAGACCGGCTTCCCGCTGGGGAGCGTCACCGGCCGGGGGTCGCCGAAGCCGCGGACACCGCGCAGGGAGCCGAAGTAGTGATCGAAGGAACGATTCTCCTGCATCAGCACGACGATGTGCTCCACGTCCCGCAGGGTGCCCGTGCGGCGATGCGCCGGAATCTCCGCCGCCCGGGCAATACTGCCGGACAGCGCGGACATGGCGGCGGTGCCGCCGGCAAGCTGCATGAAGCGTCGACGGTTCATGGCGGTCATGGGGCTGACTCCTCGAGGTTCCGGAGTGGAGCGGGGCGGGGGCAGTGTCGCCAGGTGATCAAGAACTTTCCGTCGCGGTGGGGAAACGCCGTCGCGAAGTCTCCGTGAATGTCGGTGGCCGATGGCTGAGGGGCGCATTCCGCCGCACGGGCGGCGGAACGGTCCACGCATGCTACGGGCAAGCGGCGGATGTCGGGAGGGTGGGCATCTCACCCGTAACCGGAGCCGGATCCCGGGCAGTTGGCCGCCAGGGCGATCCCGCGCACCGAGGGGGACCCGGCCGAGGTGGGGCCCGGGAGCATCGGAGGCCACGTGGTGATATCCGCCGCGGCACTGCGTTCCGGCCACCGTGGCCGATCCGTGCGGCGCCTTCCCGGGTCGGCACCCGCACGAGCGGCATCCGGGGTTGGATGGATCCATGACTGAGCCAACCGAGGAGTTCGGCCCCACGGTCCCGGGGATGATGGAGGCCAACCGGGCCAACTGGGACGCCCGCACCCCCGTCCACCTCGCCAGCCGGTTCTACGGCCTGGCCGAACCCGGATCTCCCGACGCGTCACGCTGGTTCGCTCCGCAGGAATGGGAGGACCTCGGGGACCTCTCCGGGCGCGACGTACTCCACCTGCAATGCCATCTCGGCACCGAGACCATCGCCTTCGCCGAACGGGGAGCGCGCACCGTCGGCCTCGACATCTCCGGAGCGTCGGTCGCCGCGGCCGCGGATCTCGCGGCCCGCACCGGAGTACACGTCGAATACCTCCGCGCCAACGTGTACGACGCCGCCGACGCCCTCGGCGATCGCCGCTTCGATCTCGTCTACACCGGAAAGGGCGCCCTGTGCTACCTCCCGGACCTCGACGGCTGGGCCGAGCGGATCGCCGGACTGCTGCGCCCCGGCGGCCAGTTGTACCTCGTGGAGTTCCACCCTGTGCTCAACGCCCTGGGCCCCACCCCCGGCGACGGCGAGGGTAACGAACTGCTGCTGCGCCACGACTATCTGGAGGGCCGCGGCCCGGTGCGCCGGGACGCCACCCGCACGTACACCGACGGTCCCGCAGTGCAGGGGGCGACCGAGTGCTTCGAGTGGATGCACGGGCTCGGCGAGGTGATCGGTGCGCTGACCGGAGCGGGGCTGCGGATCAGCGGACTCCGCGAGAGCGAGGAACTGCCCTGGCCCCGCTGGCCGGAGATGGTCCGCACCGCGAGCGGTTGGTGGCGGCTTCCCGACACCTCGCCGCGCATCCCGCTGCTGTACGCGCTGCGCGCGCAGCGGTAGCCGGGGCGCCGCGGAGGGCACGGCTGTGATCCGCGTTCGGGGAGCGGTTGTGGTCGGCCGCGGTCCGGGCCGGCGCGCCGGGAACAGGGTGTGCCGCGGCATGGCCCGCCCTCCGGAGTGAGCGACAGGTGGGCCCGCCCTGGGCTCTCGTCCGGATCCGGCCCGATCCGGACGAGAGGCCCTGAGCCGACAGCGACTCAGAGTGCGGGCTGCTGCTGGGTGGAGCAGTGGATCCCGCCGCCCCCCTCGGCGATCATCGGGATCTCCACGGGCACGACCTCGCGCCCCGGGTGGAGCTCACCGATGACGGAGGCGGCGTTCCGGTCGGACTTCCGGTCACCGAAGCGGGGCACCAGCACCGCCCCATTGGCGACGTAGTAGTTGGCATAGCCGCCCAGGAAATCCGGTCCGCGCCGGCCGAGGCGGGAGGGATCCGCCTCGGGCAGGTCGATGATCTCCAGTTGCCGGCCCCGGGCGTCGGTGGCCTTCTCCAGGATGCGCCGGGACGTCTCGTAGGCCCGCTTCCAGACGGCGGCACCGTTCTCCGGCGGGCGCGACAGGAGGAGCTTGCCGTCCTCGCAGAACCGGGCCAGCGCGTCGATGTGGTAGTCGGTGATGTCCTGGCCCCGGACTCCCGGCAGCCAGATCACCTCGGTCACGCCGAGCAGCCTCTTCAGCTCCGCCTCGACGGCGTCGCGGGACATGCCGGGGTTGCGGTTGGCGTTGACCAGCGAACTCTCGGTCGCCAGCAGGGTGCCGTGCCCGTCGACCTCGAGCGCACCGCCCTCCGCGGTCAGCTGTGCGTCGATCCGCGGAACGCGGTGGCGCTGCAGAACGCCGCGGGCCACCCGAGCGTCCCTGCGGTGCTCCTGCTTCCCGCCCCAGCCGTTGAAGTGGAAGTCGATCGCCTCCAGGCCCTTGGCGCCGGCGACGAAGGTGGGGCCGCTGTCACGTATCCAGAGGTCGTCCACCGGGACGGGAACGATCTCGACATCCGCGCCGCAGGCCCGCCGGGCCGCTTTCAGCTCTCCGGGGGCGGCCAGGAGGGTGACCGGTTCGAAGTCGGCGAGGGCGCGGGCGATCCCGGCGACGTCCCGCTGAGCGTCCTCGGCGTACTGCTCCCACACGGAGTCCCGCGGCGGCCAGGCCAGGAAGGTCCGTGCGTGCTCGGCCGATTCCGCGGGCATGCGCCATGCGCCGCGCCGTGGTGCCGACATGCCCTGGGCCCCCGCCTTCGCCTCCGGACCGCTCGCGCATGCTGCCAGCCCGGCACCGCCCAGCAGGGCGGCCGCGCCCGACCGCATCAGTGACCTGCGTCGCAGGTGCTTCATGACTCTCTCCCCACACCCAGTGATCGTTTCTTGAGCCTCGTGACCGAAATCCTGACTGAAATTTCAGTCAGGAGTGACCTTAGCATTGGGGTGCGGGGTGCCGTTGCGGATTTGTGGGGCGCCTGGTGGGCCCTCCGCCGCCGTGGAGTTCGGTGCGTCCGCTGAGGGACGCTGCTGCTCGGGAGGTCCTGGTGTCCGGTCGGCGTCGCTCGGGGGGCGCTGTCGAGGCCGACACTGGCGGTGGGTGCCGGTGAGTCGGTGCGGCTGAGGGGAGGGGCGCCCGCCCGCTGCCCCGTGCGTCGGGGGCCCGGCGTTCCGCCGTCGGCACAATGCCTCTGCCCACGGCATATTTCCCCACCGCAGCGGACGGCAGCGGCGCAGACTCTGCCGCATGAGACTTCTGGTGATCGGTGGATCGGTATTCCTGGGGCGGACGTTCGTGCAGGAAGCGCTGCGGCGGGGATGGGAGGTGACGACGTTCAACCGGGGCAGGACGCAGTCGGACCCGGAGGGAGTGCACGCGGTCCGCGGTGACCGCGAGAACGAGGCGGATCTCGCACGGCTCGCCGAGGCGGGCCCCTGGGACGCGATCGTCGATGTCTGCGGCTACGTACCCCGGGTGGTCGGTGCTTCGGTCGAGGCGCTGGCCGGGTCGGCGTCGACATATCTCTTCATCTCCTCCATCAACGCCCGCCCGGGGTGGCCCGCGGAGCCGGTGGACGAGACGTCACCGCGTCACGAGAGCAGTCCGGACGCGGGCCCGGACGACGGGGACTACGGCAAGCTGAAGGTCGGCTGCGAGATGGCGGTCGAGCAGGGCTTCCCGGGGCGCACTCTGATCGTGGAACCGGGCCTGATCATCGGGCCGCACGACCGGGCCCGCCGGCTCACCTGGTGGCTCCGGCGCGCCGCGGAAGGCGGCCGGATGGTGGCGCCGGGTGGCCCCGAACGGGAGATGCAGCTGATCGACGCCCGCGATCTGGCGATCTTCGGGCTGGACCGGATCGAAGCCGAGGACTCCGGGGACTACCTGGTCAGCGGCACACCGGCGAACACCACCTGGGGGGAGTTCCTGGGTGCCTGCGTCGCGGAGACCGGCGGCAAGGCCGAACCGGTGTGGGTGGACGACGCCGTGCTCACCGAGCACGAGGTGGCGGTCTGGGAACTCCCGCTGTGGTCACCGGAGAAGGGCGACCTGTCGGCCGTCTGGAAGCCCAGCTCCGCGAAGGCCGTCGCCGCCGGGCTGTGCTGCCGTCCCGTGGCCGAGTCCATCCACGACACCGCCGTCTGGCTGTTCGGCGAAGGAGGCCTCGACGAAGCCTTCGGCGAAGCGCGCACCGGCCGGGAGGCCCGGGGGATCACTCCGGAACGTGAACGGGCTCTGTTGGCTGCGGCGGATGCGGCCCAGGCCGGCTGAGGCCGGAGAGCAGACCGGGCACGAATGCGCACCGGCCGTGGGCCGGGGCACGACCTGCCCGGGCTTCCCGGTGTTGCTGCTGCGATGCTTCGGGGGTGAGGTGGCGCCTACACGGTGCCGGGACCGTCGAGGAAGCGGAGCAGCACGGCGGCTTCCGCGCGGAGTCGCGCGGCTCGCTCGGCGTGCGCGGGCGAAGTCAACTGCGCTGCGGCGTCCAGTCGTTCCGTGACCTCGGCGCGTACGACATCCACCACACCGCGCTCGCTCAGCTCGCGCCGCACCGCTTCGGTGGCGCCGGCACCGACCGGCGACTGCTCAAGGGCCGATCCCCGGAGCTCGGCTTCGTCCACGGGCACCGCCTCGGCGTTGTCCAGGGCGGCAAGCGTTGCGCGCAGGGCGCTCACCGCGGCCTTGTCACGGGCGCGCATCGCTTCCGGCAGTGCTCGGCGCATACGGAGACGTAGAGACATGTCGGCGACCCTATGGCGGCTCCCTTGGGCCCACAACGCGATATATGTGCAGCAACGGAGTTGGGCGCTGACGCCGAAAACGGGGCCGCAACGGTGGGGGCGGTCCTGTGACGGATTGCCCCCACCACTACGGCCCGGCGTCGTGCCAAGGGTGCGGACCACCGGTCATGGTGCGAAGGCGGGCGCGGCCACTCCGTTCACCAGGTCAGCGTGTTGTCGGCCGCGGTCAGCGCGGCGAGCACGACCAGATCGGCCACCCCGAGGAACAGTCCCAGGTAGGCCCGGTTCCGGTGCCCGGTACCGCGGTTGAGGGCCAGACAGCCGAGAATGAGGGCCGCGGGGCCGAGAAACGCGTTGAAGACCAGCAGTCCGATCAGACCCAGTACGAAGGACGCGACAGCCATGCTGTCGGCATTCCGGCGGGACTTCTTGGGCGGGCGCACAGGGGTCTCGACACTCATCGTCTCTCCTTGAAGGCCAGTCGTCACGGCGAGGGAAGCGTGGGCTGTCAGCTTCGGCGGCCGTGGGCGTACCGCTTGCGGACCCCGTAGAAGACCAGCCAGGCGGTGATGGCGGCGGCCATGGCCAGTGCGACCGGCAGCGGCATATGAACCGCGGCGCCGAGGAAGACCCCGAGCAGCATCAACGCGGCTACGAGGAAAAGCATGAACATTCCTTTCTCTCAGGTGGTGTGCAGGTGCACCTGGGGATGTCGGTGGTGCGTGCACACAATCGGGTGCCCGGGGAACTCCGGTGGAAACGACAAGCCCCGGATGTGGGGGAGTTGGCGCATCGGCAGGGGCTGAATCGGCCCATCGGCAAGGGCATGGCCCGGTCCGCGGAGCGAAGAGGAACCGGCGGGCAACCGGCAAGGACGAGCCCGCCGCGGGCGACGGCCGAACCGATGACGCGGTCCTCCGGGTCACGGGACGCCCGCCGAAGGACTACGAGTCCTATGTCGCCGAAGCAGCCGACAAGGGGGCCTGGCGCGACTGAGCTGTTCCGGGCCTCACTGGTTCCGGCGCCCGTCCCACGTTTCACGAGGCTGCTCGCGTTCCCGGGCACCGGCGTGCTGTCCGAAGTCCCGTTCGCTGTGCGGGAGTCGGGCGCGGCACGACCTCACTCGGCATCGGGAATGCGTGGTTTCGGCGGCCCGATAGGTCACCCTTGTCCAGCGAAGGGTGTGAGAGGTGGCGCGCCGCGCGCTCACCCGCCCCTTCGGGCTGCGTGAACAGCGCAGAGGGGAGAAGCGCACGATGGATGGCAGACAGCTCCTGGACGGTGGGCCGGAACACAGCACCCCGGATCGCGGTGGGCCGGAACACAGCACCCCGGATCGCGGTGGGCCGGAACGGCACCTCCAGCAGCGCCCGGAGGCCGCGGCAGCTCAGACCGCCCCCACCGCCCCCTCCGCGCCGTGATCGAGCTGTCCCCCGATCAGGCCGCCCGCGCCGTGGCCTCGACCGGGTCCTTCGTGCCGGAGCCGCCGGGACCGGCAGCGCTCGCCCCGCACATCATCGTCCGTGGCGGAGCGGGCCGCTGGTGGGCCGACCGACTCGCCACCCCTCGGGCCCTGGCCGTCCGTTCCGCCGATCACTGTCTGCTCCGCGGCGACCCGCGGGTCCTCGACCCGCTCCTGCTGGCACCGTTGGACGGGACCTACGTCGATGCGCCGGACCGCTTCCTCCCGTTGCTCGGCGCGGCCTTCCGGCGGCTGACCCCTTGGGAACGCATGGTGTACGTGCTCAGTGAAGCGTCACCGGAGTTATCGGAATCACCGGTGCTGCCCACCGGACTGACGGTGCGAGAACTGGGCCCGGCCGACGCGTCCGCGATCCTGGGTGCGGGCTCCGATCTCGACTGGATCGCCGCTCCCTGGGGCGGCCCGCACCGGCTGCTGGCCGGGGGCCACGCATGGGGAGCGTTCGACGCCCAGCGTCGGCTGCTGGCCCTCGCCGCGACGTACTTCCTCGGCAGCCGTTATGCCGATCTGGGCGTCGCGACGCTGCAGAGCCACCGGCGGCTGGGGCTCGCCCGAGGCTGTGTCGCCGGGCTGTGCCGGGATCTCGGCGCCCGCGGGGTGACCCCCACCTGGACCGCCGGACGGTCCAACACGGCCAGCCGCGGTCTGGCCTGGACCTCGGGGTTCCGGCTCCACCGCGAGCTGGTCCACTACTACGTCGACACACCCGTGGCAGCGGAGACGAGCGGCGCGATGCTCCTGCCCGACGTTCCGCGCCACTCGCGCACCGCGGGGAGCCCCGTGGAGCCCGCTGGCGAGACACCCTGACCCCCCTGTGCCCTCGTCGACAGGTCTCGGGATGTGCACAAGAGCGAGGCCCCGACCGGCAGCGGACGCTGTTGGTAAATCCGTCTCGCTGGATCTCATCCAGCGGGGCGGAGTTCTGCGAAGGGTGTGGTGCGGGTGCGGGCGAGTGGTCTGCCGGTGAGCCAGGCATCAAGGCGGGCGAGGTTGATGGCGGCGCCGGTGAAGTGGTGTTGCAGCCGAGTTTTGGCGAGTCCGCGGTAGCGCGATCTGCGCAGGCCGAATGCCTGGACGCCCTGGGAGATGGTGCCCTCGACGCCGGCGCGGTGCCCGTAGCGGCGACGCCAGTGGGCACTGTCCTGCTCGACGCGGGCCTGTTGGAGGATGTCGTGCTCGGCGCGGGGCCGCAGGGTGAGGTTGCGGCCGGTCCTGGCGGTGGTGCATGAGGTCCGCAGTTCGCACGGGCTGCAGTCGCGGGCGGCGAAGCGGACCCGGGTTACTGGGGTGCCACGATGACTTTGGGCAGCGCGCCATTCGATGCTGGTTCTGCCCCCGGGGCAGGTGGCGGTGTGCCGGTCCCAGTCGATCGTGAAGTGGGTGTTGTCGAAGAAGCCGCCGCTCACTTGCTCCCGGTTGGTGATCTTCCCGACCGGTCCGACGAGGGTGATGCTGTGATCGCGGCGGGCGTGATGGATCTGCTCGGCGTCGACGTATCCGGCGTCCACCAGATGCTCGTCCGGCACCAGTCCACGTTCGGCCAAGGCGGTGTGGATGTCCTCCAACACGGCGTCGTCTCTGACCGGTGCCGGGGTGGTGTGGATGTGGGTGATCAGGTGCGGGGCATCGGGCTCGCAGGTCTCGCTGAGGTGGACCTTGTAGCCGGACCAGCCCAGATCCCGCTTCGCCCCGGTCCGCGCGTCGGGCTCGTGCGGGGTGCGTAAGCGGATCAGGCCAGGCGGGATGTTCTTCGGTTCCCGCCAGCGCAAGGCGCCGTCGACCTGGTGGAACTGCTGCACCCAGGTCTGACGGAGGAACTCCACCGCGGGCAGGCTCCGCAGGCCGGGAGGTGCCGACGCCGACCAGACGGCCTGGAGCAGCACCATGCCATCGGCCCCGCACTGGTCGCCGTGCTCGACCCGGGCGGCCCACCGGGACGGGAAGCGGCTGTCCTCCGGTCGGGCCGAGTACCGGTCGAACCACTCCGGCGCTGCCACTGTCACCAGCCAATCCCCGGCCGCCTCGGCGATCTGGTTTAGCGCCACGCGCAGCGTCTCGACCACAAACTCCAGATGGCTCAGGTCCCTGGTCGTGGCCAGTACATGGGTGGCGTCCGTGCGCTGCCGCTTGCCCGCCGTCACCAGGCCGGCCTCACCGGCGGCGGCCAGTACCGCGTCGAACACCGCCCGGCCTGCGTCCGCCTCGGCCAGCCGGGCCCGGAACTCACTCAGCACGGAGAAGTCGAAGCCGGTGTCCGCCAGTTCCAGAGACAGGGCGTATTTCCAGTCCAGACGTGAGCGGACCGCGTGCGCGGCCTGCCGGTCGGTCAGCCCCTCAGCGAACTGCAACACCGACACCAGCGCCAGCCGGGCCGGTGACACCGCCGGACGCCCCCGCACCGGAAACAGTTCCCCGAAGTCGGCGTCGGCGAAGACCGGCCCGAGCACATCCCGCATCCGCATCGCCAGACACCCCTTCGGGAACACCGCACGCGCCAGGCGCACGGTCTCCTCCGGGATCTCCGCCAGCTCCACCCCATGCAACGACACGAACCCCACCCCAGAAACACGACGACGGCCTGCACAACCCCAACGGGGTCGTGCAGGCCGTCGTCACGCAGGCCCTGGATTTACCAACAGCGTCCGGCAGCGGTCGGGGCCTGTCACCTCCGTGGAACCCTCACGTGTCCCACGGAGGGGCGTCCGGGCCCCGGACCGTCCACGGTGGGGGGGATGGACGAGGACGGCTCGGGGCCCGGTCTTGCATCTGCACGAGGTCGTCTGCCCGGTCCCGTCGCGGGTAATCCTCCGAATCCGAAGACCAGTTCGCCGGGCCTCAATCGCTCACCACCGGCTGGGCGATCGCTCACCCGCGCGGCTGTCGTGCCAGGCTTCCATCGGGACCGCGGCGATCCACCCGTCCGGGGCGGAACCTCGTCTCGGCTGACGTCGATGACATGGGGACTCCGGTACCGGGTCGCCCGTCCGGGCCGCGCCCCGGTGTGCCGGTCACTCCGCCATCCAGCCCACCGCCCGGTGGGTTGGCCGCACGCGACCGGCCGGTGCGGGTAAGGACGTCACGGACAAGGAGGCAGTGATGGCCACTGATGGATTCACCACGTGTCTGTGGTTCGACGGGCAGGCCGAAGAAGCAGCCGACCACTACATGTCGATTTTCCCGGACGCCAAGCGCGGCAAGGTCGGCCGCTACACGGAGGCGGGGCCGGGCCCCGCCGGATCCGTGCTGGCCGTCGAGTTCGAGGTCAACGGGCAGAAGTTCGTCGCCCTGAACGGCGGGCCCCAGTTCACCTTCAACGAGGCCGTCTCGTTCCAGATCTTCTGCAAGGACCAGGAGGAGGTGGACTACTACTGGAACCGGCTCACCGAGGGCGGCCAAGGGGTCGCCTGCGGCTGGCTGAAGGACAAGTACGGAGTGTCCTGGCAGGTCATTCCCGCCGGCCTCACCGACATGATCGGCGACCCGGACCCGGAGAAGGCGAAGCGCACCACGGAGGCGATGCTCTCCATGACGAAGTTCGACGTCGCCGCGCTCCGGCGTGCGTACGCGGGAGAGTAGGACCGTCCGTACGGCCCGGGGGGACCCGCCTGTGACCGGCGGAGCCGCCGAGCGTACCCGCGGCGACCGTCCGCTCAGCCCGCCGGAATCAGGCCGGTCCACCGCCTGCCGCGGGGGCGGGCACCGCGGGGCGCCGGTACACGGTCTGCTGCTCCCCGTACTCCACGATGCGGTCGACCAGTTGCATGCCGATGCCCTCGAGGAGCCGCCGGGACATGCGGTTCGTCGCCTGGGTGACGGCCACCACCTGAGCCGTCCCGGGAACGGACCGCAGCGCCCAGTCGACCGCGGCACCCACGGCCTCCCGGCCCACACCGCGCCCCCAGTGCTCCGGGAGCAGCAGATAGGAGACTTCGGTGCCTTCCCGCGCCGACCAGGGATCGATGGTGACCAGCCCGAGCACCTCGTCCGTTCCCGGCCCGGCAATGGTGAACACACCCGGCGTGCCGGCCAGCCGGGCGCGACGCGTGACGATCTTCGACTCCTCCACCGGACCGCCGAGGTAGCGCCGGACGTCCTCGTCCCGCCACAGGCGCTCGATGGGGGGCAGATCCTCCGCGATGACGGGCCGGAGGGTCAGCCGGGGGGTTCTCAGGGTGACGGGCCACCAGGAGGTCCGCGTGCGGGGAGTGGAGTTCATCCTCCGAGCCTGACATCACCGGGCCGGTCGGGGTGGAGAACTACTCGGGTACGGCTGGATGCCGCTGTGACCTTCGACCGGTTGGCGCCGATCGAAGGGGTCCGGGCATGCGTCGTGTGGCACGGCGCCCGGACCGAAGGCCATGACTCCGGATATTCCCAAGGAATTTCTGCAAAAAGAGCTTTGGAGAGTCGGCCGACGGCTCTACTCTCCGGGCATGGTCAGTGAAGAGCACCAGCGCATACTCGATCCCGAACAGCACCCGGCGGCCCTGAAGGCCCTCACTCACCCGTTAAGGATCCGGCTGCTCGGACTGCTGCGGCAGGACGGCCCGGCCACCGCCAGTGAACTCGCGGTCAGAACCGGCGAATCGTCCGCCTCCACCAGTTATCACCTGCGGGTTCTGGCCAAGCACGACTTCGTCGCCGAGGCCGAGCACCGCGACGGGCGGGAACGCCGCTGGCGCTCGGTGCACGCCGTCACCGCCTGGAACAACACCGCGATGGCCGCCTCGCCGGGATCCCGGGCTCTGGTCGGTGTCTCCCGACGGGCCCAGGTCGATCACCTGGAGCGTTCCCTCGTCCGGCACGAGCGGGACATGGCGGACGGGCGGCTCGACGCCGCGTGGCTGGAGTGCTCCGGCATCAGCGACCTGATCCTGCGTCTGACGCCCGAGTCGCTCACCGAACTCACGGCCTGCCTGAGCCGGAAGGCCGACGAACTCGCCGCACGTGACGCGGACGATCCACGGGCCCGGCCGGCCGTACTGATCGGCGCGGCCCTGCCGTTCGCACCGCACGAACCCTCCGCACCGGCCACGGACGCCGGCCCGGCGGCCGCCCCGGACACCGCGCGCCTCGGTCCCGGCGGCAGGGACCCGGGCCCGGACGGCAGGAACCCGGGCCCGGAAGACGCGACGGGCGCCGACGAGGACGCCATATGAACGGGCCCGTTCCGGATCCCCGTACCGCCGCCCGCCGGTTCGTCACCCTCACCTTTCTCTTCTGGCTCCCGGTGGGCCTTTCCGTGCCCGTACTGGTCCTGCTCCCCACCGAGCGGGGTATGAGCCTGGCCGCCGTCGCCGGACTGTTCGCCGTGCATGCGCTCACCGTCGCCGCCCTCGAACTGCCCACCGGCGGCTTGGCGGACGTCCTGGGGCGGCGTTCCGTCCTGGCCGCGGCGGGGGTGTGTCACCTCACCGCACTGGTCCTCCTGGGGCTGGCGACCACCGTGGGAACCTTCACCCTCGCCATGGTCCTGCTGGGTTCCGGCCGTGCGTTGTCGAGTGGACCGGCGGAGGCCTGGTATGTCGATACCGTGCAGGCCCACTCGGGACCGGGTGCACCCTTGCGGACCGGTCTGGCGCGTGCGGGCACTGCTACCGCCGCCGCGCTCGCTCTCGGCACCCTGGCGGGCGGCGGTCTGCCCTGGCTGCTGAGCCACTGGCCGGACGCGGGTGTGTGGCTGCGCGCCGCCGGCTCCGGGACCGTGCTGCCGCTCTCCGTCCCGTTGCTGCTCGGAGCGGTCGTCGAGCTGTTCTTCGTGGGCTACGTCATGACCTCCCTGCCGGAGCCGCCGCGCACCCGGACGACGCTGCGCGAGGTGCTGCGCACCGTACCGGTCACGGTGCTGGGCGGGCTCGGACTGGGCGTGCGCGATGCTCTGGTCCGCCGAACGCTGCTGACCAGCGGCACGCTCGGGGCAGCTCTGGCCACCACCGAACTGCTCACACCCGGACGGGCAGCCGATCTGACCGGGGCCCGTGAGTCGGGAGCGGTGGTCTTCGCGTCCCTCGCCTGCACGGGCTACCTCTGCACGGCCCTGGGCAGCCATGGTGGACCGTGGCTGGCCCGGCTGACGGGAAGTGCGGAGCGAGCGGTTCCGGTGAGTCTGGGAGTGGCGACCGCCGGTCTGCTGACGCTCGGGCTGACGGTACCGGGGACCGGCACGGGCGCCCTCGTCCTCGCCGGCCTCGGTTATGCCCTGCTCCATCTGGGCATCGGCTCGGCCGGACCCAACGGGAACGAATTGCTGCACCACCGGGTCGACGGTTCCAGGAGAGCCACCGCGCTGTCGGTCCAGTCCCTGGCCTTGCAGGCGGCCGGAGCTCTCACCGGACTGGCCGCCGGCGCGCTGCCGCCCGGCCCGCTGCCCTGGCTGCTCGGTGGCACCGTACTGCTCCTCGGCACGCTGTTGTGGATACGGCGGGGTGAGCAGACGCCGTCATCGCAGGTCGTGACGGTGTCTCAGGCGCATCCGCGTGACCGGTGCACGACGTCCGTACCGGTCACCCAGGCCTCAGGGGCCGGCCCTGGAATGGGCACCGCGCTCCAGCCCTCACGGCCGGGTCCGTCGAGGCAGGCGGACGGCACGCCCTCCCCGTGAACGCGTAGGGCGGAACGGAACTCCGGCCCGTGGTCGCTGCCTTCGCCCTTTCGGGGCATGCGCGGCGTTGTGGCGGCAGGCCCCGTCAGCTGGGCCGGCCAGGTTGTCGCCAGGGTCGGCCGCGACTCAGCGGCTCCGTCGTCCCCGGCGCCGGAAACCACATGCACCAGGGGCGTGGTGGGCGACAGAATTCCCCATGGCCTGGAACACGACGGACTCACTCGAGGAATTCCTGGCGGCCGCGGACGGCTTCCTGCGGGCGGACCCCGTCCCGCACACCGTCCTGCTGTCGGTCAGTGCCTCACTGCGGGCCGGGACCCGCAGCTACGGCGACGACGCACCGTACTACGGATGGTGGAGCTCATCGGACGGCACGGCCCGGGGAGCTCTTCTGTGCACACCTCCCTACCCGGTCGTGCTGTCGCAGATGCCGGAGGAGGCGGCCGTCGACCTGGCGACGACCCTCGCTCACCAGGGGCGTCCGGTGTCCGGTGCCACCGGGGGACGGGCGGCGGTGGAAGGCTTTGGGGCGGCCTGGCAGCGGCGGACCGGTACGGTTCCCCGCCCCGACGGCACCAACCGGCTCTACCGGCTCCACGAGCCGGTTCCGCCCCGGCCCGCGCCCACCGGTGTGGCCCGTACCGCAACCGGCGCGGACCGTGAGCTGCTCATCGCCTGGTTCGGGGCCTTCGCCGCGGAGGTCTCCGCGGGCGGCGGTGACCAGGCGTCCGCGGTGGACGACAAGCTCGAGCACGGTGGCGTCACCCTCTGGGAGGCCGACGGCGTTCCGGTCTCGTTCGCCGCGGTCAGCCGGGCCGTGGCGGGCATGGTCCGGGTCGTGCATGTGTACACCCCGGCGGGGCTCCGGGGGCGGGGGTACGCGGGAGCCGTCACCACGGCGGCCGGCCGGGCAGCGCTGGACGCGGGCGCCGACGAGGTGCTGCTCTTCGCCGATCTCGCCAACCCCACGACCAACGCGCTCTACCAGCGGATCGGCTACCGGCCCGTGGAGGACCACATCGGCCTGTCCTTCGACTGAGACTTGTTTCATTTGGTGAGGCGGCGGTGACAGATGAGGGCTGCGGCTCTGCCGACGAAGGCGAGGAAGTGGTCGGCTTTGCGCTCGTAGCGGCGGTGGAGTCGGCGGCAGCCGGCGAGCCAGGAAACAGTTCGCTCGACGGCCCAGCGGTGACGGCCGAGCCGCTGCGAGGACTCGATGCCCTTGCGGGCGATGCGGTGCCGGATACCACGCTCGCTCAGCCATCGGCGCAGGTGGTCGTAGTCGTAACCCTTGTCGGCATGCGGCTTCGCCGGCCTCCGGCGGCGCGGGCCACGGCGGGAACGGATGGGCGGATGCCACGGACGAGCGGCTCAAGGCCCTGACTGTCGTACATGTTCGCGCCGGAGAGACCTAAGGACAGCGGCAGTCCGTTCCGGTCCGTGACCAGCGGGGCGAGCTGAACTGGGAGTAGGCAGGCCACCCAGCACGACCGTGATCAATGACGGGACAGCTCTTAGCGAGCGGGCGAGCCGGAGCTGGGCAGGTCGTCTTGCAACACCCCGTGACGTGTCTCTGTGACTCGCAACGTAGCTCTGATTTCGCCGGGCACCCCAAGGTCGTGACGCATGGCGTCTCCCATGGTGTGGATCAGTGGCCAGAGTGCGTGCTGAGCTTCCGCGGCTGTTTGCAGACTCTCGCCCGGTCGCGGGTTCCCCTGCTCCTGACGCTTTACCTGCCCGTAGACACGGGTCAATGCCCCATGTACCTCCTGGGCTGCCGCGAGCACTGTGCCAGGGGCAATCATGATGGCCTCGGACCAGCCATTTCGCTGAGCGTCCTTGGCTTCCTCCAGCGTCCGCACGTCGTCGTCTGCGACCGCGCGATCCCGCATGACGTAGAGGTGTCGACTGAGGGCTGTAGCGAATTGCCGAGCATCTCGGTGCAGGTCGGTATAGCACTTGCGGCGCAGCTCGCGATCCTCGCGCGCCTCCTGGATAGCGCGGCTCAGTTCCAGCTCGCGCTGCTTGGTCCGGTCGGCACCGCGCTGAGTGAGCAACGCGCCCCCGAGGGTTCCTGCAACCCCGACTATCGCGATCAGTGCCGCTCCCATGTCCATGGGCAGCACTCTAGAAGGAGGATGAGGGCTCAGGGGAACACGGTGTTGAGCAACAAGCTCAGGGAGCAGGCCTGTTCACAGCTATGCCCGTTCTCGGGTCAGCGCAGCCCGATCGTTGCGACGGGCGCAAAGCCGACCACTTCCTTGCCCTCGTCGGCAGAGCCGCAGCCCTCATCTGCAACCGCCGCCTCACCAAATGAAACGACGTCTGAGACACAAAGGCAGACGTGCCCGGGGCTTCGCCGCCCCCTGCCGTTCCGATGCCGCCGGTCGGTCACCGAGCCGTAGGCCACCCCCGAGGGCCGACCCGTCAGGGACTACGGGAGCGCCCTGAGGCGAGCGGCGATGGTCCGCGCGCACTCCGAGGACGGGGTCCGCGTGGTGTCCACCTCCAGGTCGTACGTGACTCCCTGGTGAACCATCTCCGCCTGGGACTCGGCCATTCCGCGGATCCGGTCCCCACGGGCGAGTTCGCGGTTCGCGGCGACCGCACGCGCGCAGCGGACACCGACCCACAGCACGTCCACGCCACCGAGGGACATCCGCCACCGTCGCTGGGACGCCGCTCCACCGAGGAAGACATCGTCGATGATGATCCGGGCACCTGCCCGAGCCATCGCGGCGACTCCTGCCATCCACGCCGCTTCCAGCGTGCGGAACTCCGGACCGACAGCCACCCCGCCGTCCGCGGCGAACTCGATTCCCTCACCGGACGTCCGCAGGGACGCGGGCATCGCCTCGACGAGGGTGTCGACCCCGAGGGCAAGCCAAGGATGGGGCAGGACCGCCTGCAGACACCGAGTGATCTCGGACTTGCCGGAGCTGGACCCGCCATTCAGCACGATCACCTGGATGGTCACCGCGTCACAGTAGTGGCAGGGCCCACGAGTCCGAATCGAATTCTGTGGGCCCGCCGACATACTGAACCTATGGAGCCGTCCCCACCGATTCCCCACACCAGGTTCGGTGAGCGCCGTACCGACCGGGGCGGAGTATCCGAGGGACGGACGGGAGCCGAAGCAGATGCCCCGGCCGGGAGTTCCGGCAGGCGGGCCGGACGAAGGCCGGGCGGTCCGGGTGGGCCGGGGCATCGACCTTCGTTGTGGTGTTCCGCTTCTGCTTCCGGGACGGCCGGCTCGTCGAGAAGCGGTCGTACGAGGTCGGGGCGTAGCCGGCGGTCTCCACGGCCGGGCGATAATGACGCGCACGCATTCCACGACCTAGCAGAGCGGGAGACCGGTGATCAGGGTTCTCGTCGCCGATGACGAACCGCTCATCCGGGCGGGCATCAGGATGATCCTCACCTCGGCCGACGACATCGCGGTGGTGGCGGAGGCGGCGAACGGCCGGGAGGCGGTGGAACTCGCCCGTGCGCATGCCGTGGACGTCGCGCTGCTCGACATCCAGATGCCGGTCCTGGACGGGCTGTCCGCGCTCGACGGCCTGCGGAGCGCCGCCCCGGGGGTCAGGGTGCTGATCCTCACCACGTTCGGGGAGAGGGAGAACGTGCTGCGGGCGCTGAGCAGCGGCGGGGCCGGGTTCCTGCTGAAGGACTCGGCGCCGGGGGAGCTGATCGCCGCCGTTCGGGCCGCGGCCGGTGGCAACGCGTTCCTCTCGCCCGGTGCCACCCGCCATGTGGTGGACTCGCTGGCCTCGCCGGCCGCGGCCCGGGGCGAGGAGGCCCGGAGGCGGCTGACCGCCCTCACCGAGCGGGAGCTGGAGGTGCTGGCCCTGCTCGGCGAAGGCCTGTCGAACTCCGACGCGGGCGAGCGGATCCATATGAGCGAGGCGACGGTGAAGGCGTACGTCAGCAGGATCCTGGCGAAACTGGACTGCGAGAACCGGGTCCAGGCGGCCCTCCTGGCGCGGGACGCGGGACTGGGCGTCTGACGCCGCCGGCCGACAGCCGGAGGGCAGTAGCCGGAGGGCAGTGTTCCGAGGATGCGGCGCCGCCCTTGGACGCGGCGCCGCCCTTCCGGTGCCGCCCGGGGAAGCTGTCTCGTCCATCCGGCGTCGGGCCCCGGTCCCGGTCGATCCGTGTCCCGGCCGATCGGCCGGGCGCCCTGCCGGGGCAGGGTTTCCGCGGCACGATGGGGGGATGACCACACAGCCCTCGGCGTCCGGACGCCGCACGTGCCGCAATGCCTCCCTGTCCCTCTGGTCCCAGGACTCGGTCCTGTCGATCGGATCGGTCGGTTCGGTGCTCTCCATCGGGTCCGTCGGGTCGGTGCTGTCCGTGGGATCGGTCGGGAGCGCCCTCTCGGCCGGTTCGATCGGCTCAGCCCTGTCGCTGATCTCGGCCGGATCCTGGCTGAGCGTCGGATCGTTGCTCTCGGCCCAGTCGCGCTGGTCGGTGATGTCCTGGCGGTCGTCCCGCGGGCTGTGGTCGGCCGGAGCGGTGCTGGTGGTGACCGCGGCAGCGCTGGGCGCGCGTGGCGGCCGGCGCAACGGTGGGCCCGCCAGCGCTCTGCCGGAGTGAGGGCCCGTAGCGTCGTCGGGTCACCCGTCAGGCGTTACCCGTCGGGGGCTGCTCACCGCAGCGGGCCGTACGCCCCGGGACCGACCCGGGGCGTACGGGCCCACGAACGCGACGTACCGGCCCACGATGCCGGCGCACCGGCTGCCGGGTGCCGCGAAGACGTCAGGACAGCTTGCCGTCGTAGTCGGGCAGCTTGAACGTCTTCTCGGCATGGCCGCCGACCAGGTCGCCGGGGCTGTTACCGATGTTGGCGATGATCGTGTAGCCCTTCGCCTCGATGTCCGCCCGCCGTGCCGTCTTGTAGGCGCTGACCTCATCGAAGAGGTCCGGCAGGTCCCGCACATGGAGGCCGGACACCGGGTATCCCACCCGTTCGAGGTTGTGCCGGGTGAGCCCGGCGATGATGCCCGGGCGGGCGGTGACGAAGAAGATGCTCACTCCGCGGGCGTGGGCGGAGCGCGCGAGATCGAGCGTCGGCCGGACCGCGGGGGTCGGGTACTCCCAGAACGGGTGGAAGTCCGTTTCGAGCGAGGTGTTGTCGATGTCCAGGACGATGGCCATCTTCTCGCCGGAACCACGGGAGATCCGCTGGTCGACATAGGGGCGGGCGGTGTTCATGACCGTGTTCACATCGCGCTGCCAGGTGCCGTAGTCGACGCCCGCGAACCACGCGGGGCCGCGGCCGGACTGCTGCTGCACGGACTGCACGGACTGCACGGACTGCACGGCGGAAACGGTCTGCGTCCCGGCCGTTCTGTGCGGGACCGGGGCGGCCGTGGCCGCACTGCCGAACGGTACGACGGCGGTGACGGCCGCCGCCGCGACGGTCACCGACACCCGGGTTCTCCAACGACGTCCCTGCATGGGCCACTCCTGTAGTCGCGGTACGGCTCGAAGAGGCCCGTGACAGGGGATCAGCGGGCCGATGGCATGTTCGCGACACATGATGCACGGAATGCAACATTCCCACCATGCTTGTGTGGACGATTGGTGCGGTGGTGCTGCGCGGCGCTCTCGCTTCGTCGCAGCGCAGTGGATTTCCCCCGGTTAAGGGTGAATTGCGTGATCCCGATGCGATCTTTTCGGCCACGTGCCGGGGTGCGATCGGTCCGCAGTGCCGCCTGACGTACGCCCGGGGCGGGTGCCGGACAGCCGTCGATGGCGGGGCTTTCCCGATGGTCCCGAGTGCTTCCGGGGGCTCCGGCGGTGCGATGCCGGGCTGCGGAGGGGCCGCCGAAAAACCCGTTGCGCTGTGGCGGAGTCGTCACCTAGTGTGGCCGATGGCTGTACGCACCATCCTCTTTCGTGCGCTCCGACCGGCCCTCCGCCGCATCGAGTACGTCGCACACGAAATCGCCTCGCAGGCTCGGTTTTTCAGGGGGATCAGGAAATGCGCACCATCGGGGACCGGGGATTCGGACGTCGTGCGACGGTGCCGTGCCCGGAGGTTTCTGTCTGATGGCGGCCGCGCTGCCGCGGATCGGCATCACCGCACGCTATCGACCGGGCATCCGCAGTCATTGCATCCAGGAGGGGTACGTCGACCACGTCGCCCGGGCCGGCGGTCTGCCGCTGGTCATTCCCTACGGTGACGTGTCCCGGTGTTCCGAGGTTCTGGGTGCCCTGGACGGTCTCATGCTCACCGGGGGAGAGGACATCGATCCCTCCCGCTGCACGGGGACGATCCGACAGGACGACTACACGTACTACCCGGAGCGCGACGACTTCGAGCTCCGGCTGACGCGGGCGGCGCTGGACGCCGGTCTGCCGACGCTCGGCATCTGCCGGGGCTGCCAGATCCTGCATGTCGCGACCGGGGGCTCGCTGATCTCGCACGTCCCCGACGTCCTGGGTGATTCCGTGGCCCATCGCAGCTCACTGACCGAGCCCTCCCAGCACTTCGTCAGTCTGACGGAGGGGAGCCGGGTCGAAAGGGCCTACGCGCAGCGGTCGCTGCTGGTCACCTCCTACCACCACCAAGGCCTCCGGTTCGACGCCCGGGCGGACTCCGCCTGGCAGGTCACGGCCTGTGCCGATGACTCGCTCGTGGAGGCGATCGAATATCCGGGAGACCACTGGACGGTGGGAGTGCTGTGGCACCCGGAACTCCCGGTGAAGGAGAGCAGCGACACCTGCGACCCGCTCATCGCGGCGTTCGTCGCCGCTGCCGGAGCCGCCTGATGTTCGAGATCGGACGGCTCGGCCCCGAGGATCTCGCCTTGATCCTCGACCTCCAGGAGCGCATTCATTCCGCGCAGCCGGACCGGGACACCTTTCAGCTCAGCACGCCCGAATTCATCGCCTACTGCCTGGGGGAGGGCGGGCGTTGTTACGGCGTGCGGCACCACGGCGAAACGGTGGCCTACCGCATGGTCTACTTTCCGCGGGAGCGCGCCTTCAATCTGGCGCGGGACACCGCGCTGCCCCCGGGTGAGCTGGTCCACGCCGCCCACTGGGACACGATCGCGGTCCTGCCCCGATGGCGGGGACACGGACTGTCCGGACTCATGAACGCCCGGGCCCTCTCCGACCTCGCGGACACCGGAATCCGGCATCTTTTCGCCACGAGTTCACCCCGCAATCCGCACGGTGTCCGCTCGCTGATCGCGACGGGATTCCGTCCCGTCCGGGTGGCGCTCAAGTTCGGCGGCAAGCTGCGCTTCCTGTTCTACCGTCCGTTCCCGGGGGACTGGCCCGCGGGACACGGCCCGGTGCCCGAGCGGACGGTGGCGCTGTCCGACACCGCCGGGCTCGACGACGCCTTCGGGAGCGGCTGGGTCGGTACGGGGATCGGCCTCACTCCCGGCGCCCCCCACCTGCGGATGCAGCGGCATCCGATGCCCTTCGGCCCCTGACACATCGCGTCGCCCAGAGCACCGAGCCGCACAGCACCGGGCCGCACAGCACCACGCCCCGGAGCACCAGGTCCGCAGAGCCCCCGGGCCGCACAGCACCAGGCACCACGGCACCGGACACACGGCGCTGGACCCATGGCACCAGACCCACTGCACCGCCCACACGGCACCAGACCCACGCACCGCCCACACGGCACCGGGTCCACTGCACCAGCGGAGAGGGAACGCAGCACGATGCAGATCCTGCTCACCACACCCGACCCCGAGGTCGCGGCCTCCGACTACCTGAGGCCGGGGAACATCGTCCACGCCCCGGCCCTCCACGACGCCCCGCCCGGTGACCTGCTCGACGCGCTCCGGCGTTACGGGGCCACCGGCCTGGTCGCGGCCCGACGGCCGGAGAGCGAGGTGCTGCGGCAGTGGTCCGGGCACCACCCGGGCGGAGTGTTCGTCGGCTATGCGGCCGGCCGGCCGCCCCGAACGGCCCACCCCGGCGTCTGCGAACACCGGCAGCCGGGCGCGGGCCTGGAATCCGTCGGTGCGTTACTGCGGCGCTGCGAGCAGTGGTTCACCCTGCGGCGGCCGCCCGGCCCCGCCGGGGACCCACCGGACGGGGCGCGCCGCGACGTGGTCGTGATCGGCGCCGGCATCGTCGACCTGATCACCGCACTCCACCTGTCGGAGAGCGGCTACGCGGTGACGGTCCTCGACCGGTCACCCGAGCCCGGCAGCGCGGACTGGCACCGCTACGGCTGCACCTTCGCGGGCGACGACGCCCGGATGTTCACGCTCACCGAGATGGACTGCTACACCAACCGGGACCCCTGGCTGAACAGCCCGGACCACTTCCGCACCCCGGTCGAGAAGCTCGGCTGGCTCGCCTCGGACCGGCCGCATCCGACGCCGGAGGAAGAGAAGTGGATCGACGAGTTCGAGCGGATCCCGTCCTGGCTCACCCGCGCCTACACCGAGGACGTCTTCGCCCTGAACGCCGATGCCGGGGACCGCTGGCGTTCCTTACGGCAGCGGCACTCCGCCCTGTTCGAGGACGTGGTGCTCGCCGACGACATCCTGCGCGTCTACAGCGACCCCCTGCACCTCGGCGCGGCCCTGGCGCGCCATCGCGGCATCGGCGCGGTGCTCCGGGAGTTCACGCCCGAGGACCTCGCGCGGGACGTCCCGGCGCTGGGGCGCGCCCTGCGGGAGGGAGCGCTGAGCGGCGGCTTCCTCGTCCCCGGGTTCACCCTCAACGTCCACAAGTTCTCCCGCCGCATCATCGACCACCTCGTGCGCCGCGGCGTCTCCTTCCACTGGAACACGCCCGTCACCGGAGTGCGCCGGGACGCCGGGGGACAGGTCACGGGCTTCGACTGCCCGCTGCCCCTCCCCGCCGGCGCCCATGTGGTGGCCTCACCCGGAGCGCACGGGCAGCGCCTCCTCGACGGCTCCCCCTGCCAGGGCAGGATCCACGGTGTCCTCGGGGGCTGGCTGCGGATCAGCAACGCCGGGACGGGCCTGCGGACGTCGCTCAAGGTGGCGCGCAGGGGGCATGTCACCGAGGACGCGAACGTCACGGTGGCCCGCGACGCCGACGGCCGGGAGATCCTGGTCGTCGGCTCCGGTTACGGGTACGTCGGCAGCGACCCCGGCGCGGTGGACGGCCGGCAGCTCGACGCCGTGCGGCGCGGCATCCTCGACACCGTCCGGCGGATCCTCCCCGGCAGCGCGCTTCCCGCCCTCTCGTCGGACCCGGCGGAGAACTACGACTTCAAGTTCTGCGTCCGGCCGTGGACCTCCACATCACTGGGGCTGCACCACACCGAACGGACCGCGGGCGGCGGCCTCTTCGTCATCACCGGCGGGCACAACACCGGTGGCTTCGCCCAGGCGCCCGCCGTCGCCGGCGCCGTCCTCGCCTCGCTCCGCGGAGAGCCCCACCCCATGCACCGGCTCTACCGGCCGGACCGGTTCACCGCGTTCGCCGACACCACGACCGAGCCGGCCGCGGGAACCGCGCGGCAGCCCGTCACCTCGGCCACCTGAGCACAACCGCACCAGCCGCGCACCGTTGGGGAGAGACATGACCGGGGACCAGCCGGGACCGCAGCACACCGAGACGCCACCGCGGGCGGCGTCTCCCCTGGAACCCGAGGACTGGGAGGAGTTCAGAGCCCTCGGGAAGCAGATCATCGACGATGTCGTCGACCACTTCGCCGGGATCCGCGAACGGCCCGTGTGGCAGCCGGTGCCCGACGAGGTGCGTACCGCACTCAGTGCCGGACTGCCCACCGGGCCCCTGCCCATGACCGCGGTCTACGAGGAGTTCCGTTCGCTGATCCTGCCGTATCCGCGCGGCAACACCCACCCGCGCTTCTGGGGCTGGGTGAACGGTTCGGGCCTGCCCGTCGCCGCCTACGCCGACCTCCTCGCATCCGCCATGAACGCCACCCTGGGCGCCGGCGAGAACGCCGCGATGCTGGTCGAGGAACAGGTCGTCACCTGGCTCCAGCAGGCCTTCGACTGGCCGGAGACCGGCTCGGGACTGCTGACCAGCGGCTGCTCGATGGGCCAGATCATCGCGCTCGCCGCCGCCCGGCAGTCCCGCGCCGCAGAGTGGAACATCCGGCACGCGGGAGCGCGCGAAGCACCCCAACTCACCGTCTACGGCTCCACGGAGACCCACCACTCCTTCGAGAAGGCGGTCGAGCTGCTGGGCATCGGACGGGCCTTCTACCGCACGGTCCCCGTCGGCCCCGACTTCCGGATCGACGTCCCCGCGCTGCGCCGGGCGATCCGCAAGGACCGGGCGGAGGGCCTGCGCCCCGTCTGCCTGGTCGGCAACGTGGGCACCGTCAACACCGGCGCGGTCGACCCGCTCGACGACCTCGTGGACGTCGCGCGGGAGGAGGACCTCTGGCTCCATCTCGACGGCGCCTTCGGGGCGTTCGCCTATCTGCTGCCGGAGCGGCGCCCCCTGCTGGCCGCACTCAACCGGGCGGACTCCCTCGTCTTCGACCTCCACAAGTGGTTCTACCTGCCGTTCGACGTGAGCTGCGTGCTGGTCCGCGAGCCCGGTGCCCTCGAGGACACCTTCAGCTCGCATGCCGACTACATCAGCCGGACACCCAGCGGACCGGCCTCCAACCCGGTGGCGTTCGCGGACCGGGGCATCGAGCAGTCCCGGCGCTTCCGGGCCCTCAAGGTGTGGTTCGCCCTCCGCACGCACGGCCTCGACGGATTCGCCCGGGCCATCGCCGGAAACATCGACCAGATCGGCCACCTCACCCGTCTGGTCGACGCCTCCCCACGGCTCGAGACCGTCTCGCGCAGCCCGCTGAACATCGCCTGCTTCCGGTACGTCCGGCCGGGAGCCGGCCCGGACGAACTGAACGCCCTCAACCAGGAGATCCTCTCGCGCCTGCAACTGCGGGGTCTCGCCGTCCCGTCCCACACCCTGATCGACGGTAAGTTCGTCATCAGAGTCGCCAACACCAACCACCGGACCGTGCGGAGCGACATGGACTTCCTGGTCGACCAGGTCGTCGCCCTCGGCGACGGCCTGCTCAAGGACGGGATGCTCGACGATGGTGCGGGTGAGGGACATTAGGCAGCGCAACTACACCCTGGGGCTGCCGGCGGCGCTAGCGGCAACGGCCCTGTGGGGCTTCACCTTCCTCGGCCCAGCCGCCGTCGCACCGGTCAACATCTACTGCCTGGTGGTGGGCCGGTACGCGGTCTTCGGCGCCCTCTCCGTCGTCGTCCTCGCGATCCACCGGGACAAGCTGCGACAGCTCGGTATGCCGAACGTGCTCCGGGCGATGCACCTGGGCGTCGTCGGCTACATCGGCTTCTATCTGCTCCTGTCGATGTCCGCCGAGGTCGCCGGCGGCGTGCTCGCCTCGACCCTCACCGGTCTGATCCCCGCGATGGTCGCCCTGGTGTCGAACTCCCTGGAGAAGGCACTGGAGTGGCGGCGGCTGGTCCTGTCGATCGTGGTGATGTCCGGCGGCCTGCTGCTGGTGAACGGCGGTGCCGGCGCCCTGGCATCCGGCGACGGGCACGACACACTCGTCGGCACGGCCCTCGGCTTCGCCGCGTGCGTGGCGTGGTCCTACTTCGTCGTCGTCAACGGCCTGCTCCTCCGCAGGGCCCGGACCCCGGTCGACAACACCGTCTGGACCGCGTGCATCGGGTTGGGCGCCTGCTGCGCCTCGGTCTTCCTCATCCCCCTGGCCCGCTCGGCCGGCGGCCCGTCGCCCTTCGCCGACACGGGCACGTTCTGGACCTTCCTGGCCTGGTGCACCGTGCTCGCCGTGCTGGGCTCGTGGTGCGCCACCTGGTTCTGGAACATCGCGACCCGGCATCTGCCGACGACCCTGATGGGTCCGGTCATCGGCATGGAGGCGGTGTTCGGCGCGCTGTTCAACCTGATGTGGGAGGGCCGGCTGCCCACCTTCCACGAACTGTGGGGCGGGCTGCTCGTCATGGCCGGTGTCTTCCTGTGCGCCTATCTCTTCCACCGGGCACGGGTGGCGGCCGCCGGCTGACCCGCCGTCGGCTCATCCGCCCGCGGCCGTGGCCGGGCCCCCTGCCGACAGCGGCAGGGGGCCCGGCGTACGCCCGGTCCGCACCGGGCGTGAGTGCCTCAGCGGCCGCGTTCGGGCCGTACCGGGGCCCGGTCCTCGGCGGACCGGTACACGGAGGACGCATCGTGCACGGCGAGGTACCCGTGGCGCAGCAGCCTCCGGTAGAGACGGTCGTTCGCGACGGCGCGGCCCCGGAGGGTGACATCGCAGCGGGCCACGCCGTAGGTGTCGGTGACCGCCGCGCAGAGTGCCTGCCGTCCGGATGCGGTGCTGAACCTGACGGTCCGTCCGGCGACCGGGGAGCCGCCCGAGGTGGTGAGCGTGGCGGCCAGGTGGCTCACCGACAGCACCGGCGGACGGGCCTGCCACAGGGCCGTGGCCGGCTTCGCGTCGAGCCGGGTGCGGACCGGTGCCGCGGCGGGGACGGTGACCGCCGGGGACGGCGCCGAGCGCAGGCTGGTGGCGCGACCGGCGTTGGTCGCGGTCACCGTGAACGTGTACCGGTGGCCCGGGGTGAGTCCGGTGACGGTGACGGGGGAGCCGGTGCCCCGCGCGGTCCGGCCGCCGGGGCCGGGTGAGGTGACGTCGCGCGCCGTGACGGTGTAGCCGGTGACGGACGGGGAGCCGCTCGGGGTGAACGACACCGTGGCCCGCGCCGCCCCGGGAGTGGCCGTCACCCCGGTCGGCGGAACGGGGGAGGGCGGGATCGCCAGCCCGGCCGGGGACCCCGGAGCGGTGAGGGGCACCGTGGTCTGCCCGCCCCCTCCGGGGGCGACCTTCACCACGCGCTCGTTGCCGAAGTCCGCGATGTAGAGCTGGCCGAACGCGTCCGTGGCGAGCGCCGCCGGCACGTCCAGACCTGTGGTGGGCACCGTGACCTGCGGACCGCCGCCCGCCGGGACCTCCACCACGCGGTCGTTGCCGCTGTCGGCGATGAACAGGTTCCCCGCCGTGTCCAGCGCCAGCCCGGTCGGCTGGTTGAGCCCGTTGGTGGGCACGGTGGTCTGCGGGCCGCCGTCGGCCGGCACCTTCACCACCCGGTCGTTGACGAAGTCGGCCACGAAGAGATTGCCGAGGGTGTCGAGCGCCAGCCCGTACGGGTGCGTGAGCCCGGTGGTGGGGACGACGGTCTGCGGGCCGCCGCCGGCCGGCAGCCTCACCACCCGGTCGTTGAAGCTGTCGGAGACGAAGACGTCCCCGTCCGCGTCGAGCGCCAGGCCGATCGGCCGGTTCAGACCGGTGGCCGGCAGGACGGTCTGCCCGCCACCGCTCCCCGGGACCTTCACCACCCGGTTGTTGCCGGTGTCGGAGACGAGGACGTTCCCGGCGGCGTCCGCCGCCATGCCGGTCGGCCGGGTCAGGCCCGTGGTGGGAACGGTGCTCTGCCCACCGCCGTCCGCCCGCACCTTCAGGACCCGGCCCCCCGCGTAGTCGGAGACGTACAGCGGCGCGCTGCCCGGCACGGGTGCGGGCGGCGCGGCGGCGGCCGGCGGCGCGGTCACCAGACCCGTCGCGCACAGCAGCGCCGTCCCGGCCGCCGCCGTCGCCCGGCGCCGCCAGGTCCGGTGACCACCCATCAGAAAATCCCCGGCGTACGGACGCTGCCCGCGGCCGGCGGGGACCGGCGTGTCATGGGGACCGGGCACTGCAGTGCGTCGCATGACACACCCACCTCTCCTGGACGGTCGGACAGCCGCCGACCTTAGAAGCCGGTCCACGGAGGGACTGCTGCGCCACGCCCCCGGTGCGGGGCATCCACTCCAACGGCCGGAGGCTGCCCACGCGGCGGCGGTCCGCCGCCCGGGTGCCTCCGGCCGTCGTGGACGAGGCGCGGGGCGGGCCGGCGACCGGCGTCGGAGCCGATCGCCCCGCCCCGCGCTGCCGCCGCCGTCCCGCCCGGGAGCGGGGCAGCGGCGGCAGCCGTGCATCAGCTGCCGGAGGCGACGTCCTGCTGGTCGGGCACGACACTGCCGTCCTGCCGCAGCACCGGGCCCATCGAACCGTCCGGGTTGTTGTAGCCGGCGGTGGAGCACGGGTAGGGCGTCTTCTTGCGGGGCATCGGCTCGATGAACATCGGGTTCACCAGCCACCGGCCGTCCGCGTCGTCGTAACCGCGGCACATGAACTCGTCCTTGTTGCGGTTCAGCACGAGGTGCGCGCCGGTGGCGTCGCCGACGAACGTCACATCGGTGTTCGCGTCGCCGCCGCCCACCACGATGCGGTGCGCAGCGTCCTGCCGCTTCCAGGCCGCCGCACCCTTGATGCCGAAGATCTCCTGGTTGATCATGCAGCGCTTGCCGTCGATGTACGGGATGGCCTCGCCCTGCCCGGCCGGCACATCGCCGCACCCCTGCGTCCCGGTGGTGATCCGGCCCTTGCGGAGCACACTGCGGATGGCGATCGTGTGGTCCCGGTCGATGCCCACACCGCCCGCCCAGGCGTCGGTGATCGGCTCGGCGCCCGCGGAGACGATGTAGACGTCGAACCCGGCCTTCCGAAGGGTGCGGATCAGGTCCTTCTGCTGCGGGTAGTAGCGCAGGTAGCCGGGGATGGTGTGGGTGCCCACGGTGCGCTTGCTCCCCACGGGGGCGGCCAGGAACTCGGCGCGCGCCTGCCGGGCGAACGAGGTGAGCCGGTCGGGGGTGTGCCCGGCGAACAGCTGCGGCACCCAGGCGTACTCCGGCACCGTCCGGCGGTGGTTCCAGCGGCCGGCGAAGGCCTCCTCCCCGTCCATGGTCTTCGCGGTGCTGCGGATCTCGAAGATCTCGTCGGCGCACCGGGTGTCGGTGGAGGTGCGCAGGGGTGCGCCCACCGGGACGGAGGTGCCGCAGGCCTCGGTGAGGGCGCGGTCGGCGGCCGGGGTGAGCCACTTGCTGGTGGCGCTCCAGCTCTTGGGCCGCAGGATCTTGTCGTGCTGCAGGGCCCAGGCGAGCGTGGCGTCCGTGGTGTCGTTCTTGACGACGGTGTTGTCCCAGTCGAAGGCGGCCACCGGACGGCCGTCCGGGCCCGGCTTCCCGCACCGGCCGCGCTCGTCGATGACCTGCTGCAGCCGGGCGCGGTTGTCGCCGTACCAGGTGAGGTCCCGGGACAGCTGCGGACACGGGGCCGAAGAGGTGACCGAGGCCCCGGCGGGGGCGGCGGAGTCGGCCGTGGCGGGAACGACGGCGACGACCGTGGCTGCGGCGGCGAGGCTCAGGGCAGCCGGTATGGACATGTTGCGCATGGACACTCCGGTGATGACGGTGGGAGGCACACCGTACCCGGGGCCGGGCCGCGCCGCGCGGCAAGTATGCACCGAGGAATGCGGCCACGGCCAGGGGCTTTGTGCCCGGCACGGGACACACCGTCCGGCCCCGCGGGCACCGGCCGGACGGTGTGTCGGGTGCGGTCCGGAGCGCGCGGCAGCGGTGCGCGCAGCACCGGCGTTCGCACGCGGGGCGGCCCGGGCGGACCTCCCGGATTCCCGGTTCCCCGCCGGAACCCGCGTCCCGCCGTGGCAGGCGTCAGCGGGCGTCCACGCGGACGGCTCCCGTACCGGCCGGGAGGTCCTTCCCGGGACTCCCGGGAGCGGAAGTCGCCATCCCGGCCAGCGCGGTGACGATGCTCCGGGTCCAGGAGAGCCGGCACTCCTCGCGGCGGCCGGGGTCGTCGCAGGCCGGATATCCGAACCCGCCGTCCGGATGCTGCTGGGCGAGCAGGAAGCCGGCCAGGTCGCGGGTGAGGCGGTGCCCGGCATGGCCGGCCCGGACCAGTTCGCGCAGCAGATGAGCCGCCTTCCCCAGGTGGTACGTCCGCCGGGCGTCCAGCAGCTCCGCGACGCACGCCTCCGGGGTACGGCCCGCCGCAGCGGCCGCGCCCCCGGTCAGCTTCGCCGCGCGCCGCACGTCGATGAGGCCCAGACCGGCGAGGCGGCGGACGTTCTCCGCCGCGTCCGCGGGCACCGCGTCCAGCGAGCCGATGACCGCGGCGGTCGCCCCGAGGAACCGCTCCAGGGACGGACAGGCCGCTCCGGACGCGCGCAGCGCGACGGCGAACTCCCCGGCCACCTCCATGCCCTGCTCCTGCCACACCTCCGGTCCGGCGTCGGCGAGCCGGTCCGCGAAGTGGCGCAGGGCCGGTACGGCGAGCTCCGGCTCCCCGAGGGCGGACGCCCCGCACGCCGCCGCGGCCACCGCCGGAAGCCCGGTGCGCACGGGATGGCGCACTCCGTTCCCGGCCAGCCACGCGACCGCTCGCCGGAGGGGCCCGGCCGGCTCGGTCCCCGCAGGGGGAGCCGGCGGCGGGGGAGTGTCGGTGATGTCGGGGCTGCGGTCCAGCAGGCCGGCCAGGGCGGCGACGATCGTGGTGTGGTAACCGTCCGCCCAGCGCCGGTACTCCGGGTCGCTGTCGGCGAAGTGCGGGTGCACGATGCCGCTCGGCCCGTTCACCCGTCCGTCCGGCTCCTGAACGGCGGCCAGGAACTGCCGGGCCTCGTCCGCGGCCGGTGACTCCTTGACGCCGAGGCACAGCAGACAGCAGAGGAGTTCGCCGACCAGATCGGCGTTCCGCCGGGCGCGGCAGACGACCAGGAGGGCATCGAGGAGCTCCACGGCCTCCCCGGGGGCGAAGCCGCGCGGCCAGCGGGGGCGCCGCAGTCCGAAGTCCGTGACATAGAAAACCGTATGGGTGACCGCGTAGATGTCGCGGTCGGTCAGCTTGAGGACATTCGGACGGTTGCAGAGCAGGGAGAACGGCAGCACGTCGTCCATGGCGGGCAGGGTGTGCTCGATTCCGCAGACCTCGAGCGTGTGCAGCAGGTCCAGTTGGCGATAGGGGATCCGCTCGAAAGCGGTGGCGTACCCGCCCGCCGCGGCCTGTTCCACGAGATGCCGGAAATCCGGGTCCTCGAATCCGCAGAGGCGCAGCGCGGCATAGGTTCCGGCGTAGAGCAGCAGTGCGTCCTCGTCGCGGGCGATGAGTTCGCGATAGGACGGCCGGGCCGCGATGTGCCGGATCTGTTCCAGCAGCGACGCGTAATCGTTCTCCAGCGGGGACGGAACGAGCCGTGCCCGCAGTCCGACCAGGAACGCCGTCTCGATCAGCGCCTTGCGGACGAAGAGCACCTCGTCGGGGCCGACGTCCCCGGGGTCGATCAGGGTGCGGCGCGCAGCGAGCCAGGCGACCGCCCGTTCCTCCACTGCGCGCCCCGACGACGATCGGCGGCCGGGCCGGTCATGGTCCATGGAATGTCTCCCGCCGATCATCGACTTACCGGTGAATTCAGTTGGCTGCGCCGGCTTCGGCCGACTCGGCGACCTCATTGGCGACGACGAGGACGTACCGCTCCCAGGCAAGGACATATCCTGCGACGTCCTCGAGCTGGCTGACCTGGCCGACTATGCGCTCCAGCGGAACGGTGAGATCGACGAGGCCACTGGTTCTGACGAAGTCCAACGCCTTACGGGCGTCGACGGGCGGGGGGCACGGTGTGGACATGGTGTTTCTCCTGTGGGTGGTCCGACAGTTGTCGCGAATATCGCCACCCCGCATGGTCAAGTAACCAATTTCCCTTTTCCATGCGCCAGTTCGAAGTGCCGCAGCCCTTTTGCCACGGTGAATCGCCGGAGTCAAACCACTCGGACGGGGGACGCATTGGTCCCGCTTTCGAGCCGCTCCCCAATCTACTGTCGAGGCGCTCCGCGGCCCGTCGGGAGTGGGACTTCCGGGGCAGGCGGGACGGGCGGGGCGAGGTCCGGAGGTGGCCCCGGTCCCGTCGGCGGTGAGCCGGCACAGTCGTTCGCTCGTCGCCGCCCCGCCCCGCCCCGCCCCGCTGCGCCGGCCGGGGCGTCGGCCGCCCCGGCCGGGCTCCGTGTCACGACGGGTTGGGCGGTCCGGGCGGGAACGGGATCTCGGCCAGCACCGGGATGAGTGACTCCTCCTCGTAGTCGAGGTGGGCGGTCAGTTCTTCGGACATCCGCTCCAGTTCGCTGCGGAACCGGTGGGGATCGGCGGTGCCGATGCTCCCCAGCAGGCCGACGAGTTCGTCCTTGATGCGGCCGACGGTCCGGTGTTCGGTGCGCAGCCGGTCGAGAGCCGCACGCAGATGAGGATGATGGGCGTCGAGGGAAGGAAAGACATGGTCGTCCTCGCTGGTGTGATGGAACGTCAGGGCCTGGCAGAAGGCGAGACAGTGCTGCCGGATCTGCAGTCCCAGGCCCGGCGCGGGCGGCGCACCGGAACCCTCCGCCGCTGTGGCCGGGCGTGCGGCGAAGTGGGCGTCCGCCTCGGCGCGCACCTGCTGCAGCTGTGCGCGCAGCCAGGTGTGGACCTCGATCAGCTTGTCCGCCAGATTGGTGATCTCGCGGGGCGCCTCGTCCGGGCCCGGCTCGGAGCGCTCCAGCATCACGACCGGCAGGGTCCGCGCGGTGCGGGCCTGGTAGTCGGCGAATCCGGGCGCCGCGTCCACCACCTGGGCGAACAGCCGGTCCCTATGTGCGCCCTCGGCGGGCACGGCGACGGCCGAGAACTCCTCGGTGCCGGACTCCACTTGGACCAGCGGGTGGGCGAGCAGGTTGTGATACCAGTCCGGATGGCGTGGCGCACCGGCGGCGGACGCCACGACGAGCAGCCGGTCGCCGTCGCGGAAGCAGGCGAGCGGGGTGGTGTGCTCCTTCCCCGACGTGGTGCCGGTGGTGGTCAGCAGCAGGAGGTCGCTGCCTTCGAAGGGACCACCGACCTTTCCTCCCCGGGCTCGGAACTCCTCGATCACCGATCGATTGAAGGGCGGGGTCATACGGTGTGGGGTCTCCCAACAGGATGAAGTGGACCCGCGACGGGCGCGCGGGAACGGAGATGGCGCGGGGCGCAGGCAGCACGCCGGGACGCACGACCCCTCATCCGGAGGCGGAAACCCGTGGCTCACACCGAGCGGGGAACGGACGCCGTGACGGCTCCACGAGGGAGGCGAGGTCGGACGGCTCGGTGCGTGAGGTCACGCCGCGACGGCGCGGCCTCGCGGAGGACGAGGGACGAACGCGGACGTGGCTGCGTCGGACGCGGAAGGCGTCGGATGCTGCTACGTCAGACGCGGAAAACGGAGTGTGTACTCACGGCATCGTCCCTCTGTGACAGTGCTCGCCCGGCTGCCGACCTGCCCACTGCTCTCCGGTCGGCGCCACGTGGCACGCGGACCATTAGAGCCAGCCGGTGGCGGCATGTCAACGCGGAATCCGGGCCGGGCGGCCCGGTGTTCCCCGTGCGGCCCGGAACGGCCACCACGAAGCCCATCGCTGTGAACGGAAGCGGAGTCGCCGCGAGGTGTGGACGGGACCGGGCGGGCTGCGCCGACGCAGGGCCCCGGTGGCGGTCGCCCCGGCGGCGGTGACCGCCGCCAGGGCCCGCGGATTCGTGCGGTTCAGAGCTCCCGGGCGGGTTCCGGGTCCGGCCGGAGCTGCTTCTCCAGCAGGGTGACGTCGTAGACGCCGCCCAGCCCGCCGTCCTTCGGCCGACGGGCGTCCACGACGGTGTAGCCCGCCGCCTCGTAGTACGTCCGGAGCCGGGGGTTGGAGGCCAGGCAGTCCAGCCGGCACACCTCGCGGCCGGTGGCGGCGATACGGCGCTCGGCCGCGGCCAGCATCCGGCGCCCGGTGCCCGGCGAAGCCACCCGGCGGTCGGTCATCAACCGGTGCACATAGCCGGCGTTCGGCGGCCGGTGGCCCCAGGCCGCCCGGTCCTCCCACCACAGCTCCCAGGCCCCGGCGACGGGTCCGTCGGGAGCGAGGGTGGCGATCCACACCTCGCCGTCCTCGAGCCGGGCCCGGAAGTGCTCCTCGCCGAGTTCCCCGGGCTTCCACTGGTCGATGCCTTGGGCGGCCTGCCACTCGGCCGCCGCGTCCCGGAGGCGGACGAGCTCGCTCAGATCCCGTTCATCGGCACGCCGGAAGGAGAGTTCCGTGTCCGGTGCCGGTTCGAGCAGCTTCCGGCGCAACGCGGAGACGACCCGGGCGCCGTCCGGCCCGAGCACCTGACTGCTGTAGTTGCGCACCGAACCGTGCCGCTGCGCCAGGGCGGACAGGAACAGGCTCATCACCTCGCCCGGTGCCCGGCCGTATCCGGGCCAGGCCGGTACCCCGCCCCCGTGGTCGGTCCGCCAGTCGGCGAGAAGCCGCTCCGTGGCGAGCCCGGTCAGGGCGAAGTCCGCGACGATGTCGGCTTCGGAGACCCCCAGCAGGTCCAGGACAACGGCGGAGAGCAGACCGGTGCGGTCCTTCCCCGACGTGCAGTGGAATACCACGGGGCCGTCCTCGGCGGCGATCACCTCGAGGGCCCGCCGCAGTTCCCGGACGCCGTCCTCGGCGACTTCCATGTACCGCTCGGCGAGGAACGGCCCGGTCTCCACCTCCGGGCCGAGGCCCGCCTGATCGTAGGGGCGGTGCTCGATGCCGAGGTGGTGGTAGGCGAAGGACGGATGCTCCGGAATGCGGCCCTTGGCCTCGATCTCCCAAGGATGGCGCAGGTCGATGACCGTGCGGATCCCCAGGGCCAGGAACCGTTCCCAGTCATCGCCCCGGAGTTTGCCCAGTGAGTCGGAACGGAACATCCGTCCCCGGCGCACCGTCCGGCCGTCGTCGGTCGCATAGCCGCCGAGATCACGGAAGTTGTGCAGTCGATCGAAAGGCAAAGGTATGTTTTTGTCCACGGATCAACACTCTATGTCCGGCCGACACTGTCTGCTCCGCCAGGCCTGGAGCACCAGGGTTCCCTCGTGAGGATGGTGTACATCGCGGAGCTCCTGGACCCGGCCGCCGACTCGGCGGGATGCGGGGGAGTGCGCAGGGAGAGGTGACGGGGCTGCCCCGCCCGTCCAGTCGGCCTGGTCGTCGGAACTCTCTTCGGCGCGTAGGGCTCCCTGGGACGGCGGTGGGGCGGGAGCGTCGGCGTCGGCTGAGGGGTCCTACCGCGTGACGGTGAGGTCCACGTGCGCCGTCACCGCGTCTCCCTGGCGCCGTGGTGCGATGCCGATGCGGGTGATGAGGCGGTGGACGGCGGTGTTGTCGGGCGTGGTGTGCACGATCAGCGCTGCGGACCCGTCGGCGCGGGCCCGGCGGACGAGCAGGTCGAGGACCGCGCCGCCGATGCCCTGACCGCGGTGGGACCGGCCGATCCAGAGTCCCGCTTCGACGGTTGCCGGTGTGTCCGCGACCGGGCAGAGCCGCGCCGCCCCCACCACGGTCCGGTCCACGAGGACGGCGAAGGTCCTCTCCACCGGATCGGCCGCCAACGACCTCGACCGGTGGAAGCGTTCGAAGGCCTGACGGCGGGCGGCGGTCCACCCCGGTGGCCCGGGCAGCGGTGGCATCACCTCACCGGGATCCGCGTCCGCCACCGCGGTGCGGAGCAGTTCCTCGAGGAGCGCGTGGTCCAGGAGGCGGAGGGTCACGTCGGAGCGCATGAGCCCACCTTGTCATGGTGGGGCTTCCCGTACCGGAGCGCGGCGAGGCCGAATGCCAGGCCACCGAGAGCGAACCACGGATTCCACAACGCCAGCGACCACGCCCGCTGTTCCGGGGAGACGGAGACGACATCCCCGGATGTGTCCGCGAGGAGCAGCACCTCGATGCCGATGCCGCGCGTCAGCAGCAGGATGCCGATTCCCCAGCCCGCCGAGCCGATGAGCAGTCCCGGAACGCCGCCTGGCCGGGGGCGGGTGAGGAGCCAGGCCGGCAGCGTGGCCGCGAGGCAGAGCAGTCCCACGCCCCACAGGCCGAACACCACGAACCACTGCGGGCGTTCGGCGGCCAGTGCCTCGCCTGCCGACACGCTGAGGCCGCGGTCGCCGCCGAGGGCCCAGTAGAAGTGCAAAGCGGCGAATGCCACCGCCCAGAGCGAGGCCGCCCGGCCGTACACCGCCGTCGGCTTGCTGCCCGTCTCCATCTCTCCCCCGCCCCGCGAAGTCCGTCCTCGCTGCCACCACGACACCGTAGCCGCTCCCGGCTCCGCCTCGGCGGTCCGCTCGCCGAGGGTGCCCCTTCGGTGAGCGCGCCGGACAACGCGGCCGGCCGGGCACCGGCGGTGCGGGCCACGGCCCTTGAACAGCCGGGGTCCGATTCATGAGGGTGTGCCGGTGCCGGGAGCGCGTACCGTGCCCGTATGCCCGAGCTCCAGTTGCTCCGCCTCGACCACGCAACGGCCCTGCTCGCCTTCGAGCGGGAGAACCGTGCGTACTTCGCCGCCTCCGTACCGGACCGCGGTGACGACTACTTCGCGCACTTCGACGCCCGGCACCGCGGGCTCCTCGCCGAGCAGGCCGAGGGTCGGTGTCTCTTCCATGTCCTGGTGGGTGATGCCGGCGAGATCGTGGGGCGGGTCAACCTCGTGGACGTGGCGGACGGTTCCGCCGAGCTCGGGTACCGGATCTCGGAGAAGGCCGCCCGCCGGGGCCTGGCCACGGCAGCGGTCCGGCAGATCTGCGGACTCGGCGCCACGGAGTACGGCCTGAGCACACTGAGGGCCGCTGTGACGCTCGACAATGCGGCGTCGCACGCGGTACTGATCCGTACCGGCTTCCGGGCTGTCGGCGAGACCGTCCTCGACGGCCGCCCGGCGACCTCCTATGTGCGGTACCTGAGCGGAGGGTGTGCGGAGGCCGAGGGCAGCTGAATCGGCAGTGCGGATGAGCCGATGTCGAAGCCGAAGCCGAAGCCAAAGCCGAAGCCGAAGCCGAAGCCAAAGCCGAAGCCGATGTCGAAGCCGGTCCCGGGCCGCGGATGAGTGTGTTGTCGGTAGAAGCGAATCCGCGGAAGCAGAAGGGTTCGGACCCGCCCTGACCCTGTGTGCGGACCGGAAGCACGCGCAGGGATATATGATGGATAATCTATCCAAATCGGCGTGTTGCTCAGAAAACGGGCATAGCCGTCATAGCGTCTCCCTCGCCAAGGACTCGATCAATCGCGGATCGTGTCGACTCGCATGAAGGTGGAGATGTGATGCGCAAGCTTCGCAAGGCTGCTCTTGTGGCCGCCATGGTCGGTAGCGTCAGCATGCTCGGGGGGACCGTTGCCTCGGCCCACGACGCCCACAAGTCCCACAAGCACCGGGACGCCGACGTCGTCGACGTGAACTACTGCAACCAGCGCTCGGAGAACCACAACGAGACGTCGCAGAACGGTCTCGTCAACCTCTCGAACACGCCCATCACGCTGCTCGGCTCCGGTCCTTCGGAGGCGACGGCGACTCAGCAGATCTGCGGCGACAAGAACTGGCGTAACGACATCGAGGCCGACACGGACTCGGGTGACGCCGACGGTGAGCTGAACCTGGGGCTCCCGCTCTGAGACCCGCACCGCTCTGAGGGAACAGTCCCCGACCTGGGCAACCGGCCCGGGTCGGGGACTGTTCCTGTTGTCGTCGCCGACTGTGACGCGCGGGTGCGGGTCAATGGGGCCGGCTGTGACGCGGTGCGGGTCAGCCGCTCCGGCTGTCGGGGACGCGCCGGAGCCGACTACCGCCCGGGGCGCCGCGCAGTACCAGTGCGACCACCACCGCGCCGACGGCGAGCGCCACAGCGCTGCACCCGAAGGCGGTGCGGTAGCCGCGCAGGGCCGCCGCCGGGCCGCCGCCCGCGGCCGTGACCACGGTGGCCAGCACCGCGGAACCCAGGGCTCCGGCGATTTCGATGACCGCATTGAACACGGCGCCCGCCACCCCGGCGTCCCGGTCCCCGACTTGGTCCAGTGCCGTGGCCGACCCCGCCGCGAACATCGGTCCCACACCCGCGGACAGCACCAGCAGACCCGGCAGCACATGAGCGCCGTAGTCGCCGCCGCCACTGACCCGGCTCAGCAGCAGCACACCGGCGGCCGCGGTGACCAGACCACCCGCCATCAGGGGGAGCGGCCCGGTACGCGGCAGCAGCCGCCCGCCCGTTGAGGCCGCCGCGGCCATTCCGGCCGAGAACGGCAGGAAGGCCAGACCCGAGGCCAGCGCCGACATCCCGAGGCCGCGCTGCAGGTAGTAGCTCAGCAGGAGGAAGATGCCGGTGACGGCGAGCCCCCCGAGCCCCACCGCGAGCAGTCCGGCGGCCCTTCCGCGGTGGGCGACGACGTGCAGGGGCAACAGCGGGTGCTCGCCCCGCCGTTGCAGCAGCAGGAACACCCCGAGCAGGGCCGGCGCCGCGATGAAGGCGCCCAGTGCCTCCGGCGAGCCCCAGCCGTGCTGTTCGGCGGCCGTGAACCCGTACACGGGGGCGCCCAGGCCCAGTACGGCGGTCAGCGCGCTCGGCAGACCGGGGAGCCGGACGTCGTCCGCCCGGCTCTCGTCGAGGACCCGCGGCGCCGCCGCTGCCGCGAGCAGGGTGAACGGCACCGCGATGAACATGCACCAGCGCCACGACGCGAACTGCGTCAGGACGCCGCCCGAGAGCAGGCCGATCGCGGAACCCGCGCCGGTGACCGCGCCGTAGACGCCGAACACCGCCGCACGCTCGGCCGGGTCGGTGAACGTGACGGTCAGCAGCGACAGCGCGGCCGGTACCAGCAGGGCCGCGAAGGCCCCTTGGCCGGCCCGCATCGCGAAGAACATGGGCCCGTTCACCGCCAGTCCGCCCAGGGCGGAACAGCCGGCGAACCCGCAGAGGCCCAGCACGAGCGCCCGTCGGCGTCCGGTGCAGTCGGCGATCCGGCCGCCGGGCAGCAGCAGGGAGCCGAAGGCCAGCATGTAGCCGGTCACGCCCCAGGAGCGGGCGGATTCGGAGATGTGCAGTGCGCGCTGCACCGAGGGCAGCGCGATGTTGGTGATGGAGGCGACCAGCACCACGGTCAGCTGAGCCAGGCAGATGACCGCGGCACCCAGCCTCCGGCGGCCGCGGGCCGCCTCGGGACACGGCGTCGTCAGAGGGGTGAGCATGGACAGGGGGAACCGTTCCGTCTACGGGACGGCCCGCGGGCCGCCCCGGTCTGCAGGGGGGGATGCGAGGAGGACGGACAGCCCCAAAACCCGTGAAGGGAGCGGCGCGCGGAACAGTGGAGCCGTGGCGCGTCAGGCCGGGGCAGCCGTCGTGCGCGGGCGCCTGGTGATCCACACCAGCCCGGCGGGCCGACGGTCCATGGCCCGGGCGACGCGACGGAACGTGGCCATCACGAAGCGGACCGCGCGCCGTGCACGGTCTGCAGCTTCGGACATCAGGAAGGCCACCATCGCCGCCACTGTACGGATTGTGGTCCGGAGCCGCACATCTGATGTGCGGGTTGCGGTACGGGGCCGCCCATCCGACGTCCGCCGGAATCGGGAGGTGACGCCGGGCCGGTCATCCGTCCGCTCCTGTCATGCTGCTGCCTGCCTCTTCCCGTCCGCCCGACGGTCCGCCCCTCCCGGGGACGTCGGCGCCGTCCCCGGGACGAACCGATGGCGTCGCCCCTCGCGACAGCGTGCCCCACCTCCTCCCGACAGAGCGCCCCCACGACTACCGGCGCCGGGCCCTTGGTTAGGGTGCTCCGGCGTCACCGCATCCGGGTGCCGCGCACGAACCGAGGGGGAACCACCGTGGCCAGCCCGCCGCCGCACGGCTCGAACCCGTACGCCCAGCCGCCCCGACCGCAGCCCGGCGCACCGTACCCGCCGCAGCCCGGCGGCTGGGGAACCCCGCCGCACTGGGGTGCACCCGGGTACCCCCAGGGACAGCCGGGGGGACCGGCGTTCGCCGGGCCGCACGCGCACCCTTATGCTCCGCAGCCCGCGCCGTACCCCGGCGGTGCGCCCGGCTGCCGGTTCTGCGGTGCGCAGCCCGCGGTCCAGGCCACCGTGCGCGGTCACCAGGGCATGGTCGTCATCATGCGGTTCCTGAAGACGACGGGGCCGTTCTGCCGGAACTGCGGGCTGGCGACGCTCCGCGACATGTCGGCCAACACCCTGGTCGCGGGGTGGTGGAGCCCGCTCTCCACCATCTTCACGCCGATCACCCTGCTGATGAACTTCCTCGGGCCGCGCTCCGCCCTGGCACGGCTCGCGCCCCCGGCCGGCGGTTTCCGGCCCTCCCTGGACCCCGGCAGGCCTCTGACGCGTCGGCCCCAGGCCCTGCTGTTCCTCGTCCCGATGCTGCTCGTCCTCGTGGCGATCCCCGTGCTGATCGTCATCGGTGCGGTGGCCGGTGACGGGAGCCCGGACGGGGGCGTTGAGCGGGCCGAGACGCTGACCGTCGGCGACTGCGTGCGGAACGAGGGCGACTGGAAGGACCAGGACCTGCGGATCACCGACTGCGGGGCGCCGCAGGCGGAGTACACGGTGAGCCGCAGTCTGGACGAGCAGGGCGAGAAGTGCGCCGACGGCGAGTACTACGCGGACCTCAAGTACGGCAAGGGCGGCACGACGAGCCTCTGTCTCAAGACCCTCTGGTAGCGGGGAGACGGCCCCGGACGGGGCCTTGGGCAGTCGGCCCTCCCCTGAAATGCGGTTCCACCGCCGAACACTCGCCGCCCGTACGGACGTTGCGTGCCTGCCGTGCCTGCCGTGCCTGCCGTGCCTGCCGTGCCTGCCCGGGCTGACCGGGCTGACCGGCGGGGCGGCGACGGCGAGCGGTGACGCACGGCTGCGGGCAGCACCCCGGCCGGGGGCGGCGCGGACCGTTCACCCGGCCGTCGGTGCGGCGAATTGCCCGGCCGCTGCTGCGGCGAACAGGTGATGACGACGGGTCGGTGCAGCGGCGCAGGGGGCAACTGCCCCGCCCCGGTGGAGGATGTCAGCCGGACGCCGGGCCGGTGCCCGGCCCGGACGGCCGACGGCCCCGGGAGCCCGCGGAGACGGAGAGGCCGTATGTACGCAGTACTCGTGACGCTGACGATCGAACCGGTGCTGGCACCGGTGGCCGCCGCCGCGTTGATGGAGGACATCATGCCGAGCGTGCGCTCGGCCCCCGGCTTCATCGCCGGGTACTGGATGGAGCCGGTCGACGGCCGCGGGCTCTCGATGGTGCTGTTCGAGAGCGAGGACGAGGCCCGAGCGGCGACCCCGCCCGCCGTCGACTGGACGGCCCCCGGGGTCACGATCGAGGGCACCGAGGTCCGGCGGGTGGCCGCCACGGCACCCTGAGGCGACCGGTGCGGCCCGTGGTGCGCCCAAGGTGCGCGGAACCGGGTGGCCCCGGTTCCGCGCACCGGGAGGTGCCGCCGGCTCAGACCAGCGCGTTCTTGTAGAAGATGTTGGAGCGCCGGTCGCCCTGGTCGCCGGAGGCGAAGCCGAGGAACAGCCGGGCCTCACCGGAGTCCGTGCGGTAGACGGCCATGCCCTCGGCCTCACGGAAGGACAGCGACTCGCCCGCCTTCGTCAGCACCGGACCCTCCTTGATCCTCCCGGTGTTGAGATCGATGCTCGTGATCTCCGAGTCGACCACGTTGCCGTTGGTGGTGTAGTCCGTGCCCGTCAGGCAGTACAGGTACTGGCCGTACGCCGTGTAGCCCTGGAACTTCGCGGACTTGGTGGGCAGCGCGGGCTGGGGGAAGTTCACCTTCGGGGTGCCGAAGGTACCCGCGGACGCCGCGGCGAGGTCGTAGACGGCGATGCGCTTGGCCCCGTCCTTGTGGTAGCGGGTGACCAGGTTGTTGTGGACCGGGTCGATGGCGCAGGTGTACTCCGTCGCGCCCGCGATCGGGGCGAACTTCCGGATCGCGGTTGAGGTGTTGGACAGCGAGCCGCCCTTCACGAACTTGAAGCGGCCCAGCCGGGTCCCGAAGCCGTTGTCGGCGTCGACCTCGGTCCACAGGTAGCTGTCGGTGCCGCTCGGCTCGACGCCGAAGGCCACGCCGTGCCCGAACCCGGAGAGGTGCATGTACGAGACCTGGTCGCCGGCGAAGTCGAGCTGGGTGACGCAGAGGTTGCCGAGCTTGTCCTGGCCGCTGCCGTTGCGCAACTGGGCCACGAAGAGACGCTTGTTGACCTGGTCGAAGGCGAAGCTCTGCTGCACGGTGTCGTCGTGCAGCGTCTTGCCGCGGAACAGGTCGTAGGACGGCTGCGTCAGATCGAACCGGGCGGAGGCCGGGACGGCGGCGGAGGCCGCGGCGGCGCCGTGGCCGAGTCCGAGGGCGGCGAGGCCGAGGCCGCCGCCGGCGCGGAGCAGACCGCGGCGGCTCAGCGGGGAGCCGGAGTTGCGGGGAGACATGTGTTCCTCCAAGGGGGAGTGCAGTCGAGTGAACGGCAGGTGGCGCCCGGGAGCGGGAAGGGGGCGGGCGCGGTCCGGACCGGATGCGGACGCCGGGGCGCTCCCGCCGCGGGGTGCGGCGGGAGCGCCTTCGGCGGGTGCCGGCCGGTGCTCCGAGGCGGCTACGCCTTGCCCGAGTAGTACGGGGAGCAGTAGGAGTTCAGGCCCTTGACCAGGCACACCCGCAGCCGGACCGTGGATCCCTCGGTCAGATCGCCGGTCTTGTACGGGCTGAGGTACGGGGAGTCGTGGCCCCGGGTGGAGACCGTGCGGTAGCCGCCGCCGGTGTCGAGGATGGCCTCGACGCCCCAGCCGTCCGCCAGCGGGTCGACCGCCTGGATCGCGTCGCCGGGGACGTCCTGCGCGGGAATCGGGTCGGCCTGCCAGTAGGCCATACCGGCGTAGCGGCCGTGGTTGTAGACCACGACGCCGAAGGACTTGCGCGGATCGTCCTGGAACTTGTAGGTGACGCTGGGTTCCGCGGCCTGAGCCGCGGTCGCCCCCGAGAGCGTCCCGCCCATCAGCAGGGCGCCGGCCGCGGCCAGGACGGCCGCCCGGTTTTCGGTCTTCACTTTTCATCCCCCCAGGGATCATCTGTCTGAACCTGATCATCTTTAGTGGCCGAATATCGATGCAACAGCAGGTTTTCGGACGCTTTCTCGGCGATATTCAGTCAGAACCGGACCTCGGGAGGCACTCACCATCCGGCCCCCGGCCCCCGGCCCCCGGCCCCTCGGCATCCGCGGTCGCACCGGGAGTGTCGGGGGTGCGGTCCCTTCACGGGCACGCCTCCACTCGACTCCGAAGGGGGACGCGATCGTCGGTGACTGTGGCTCACCGCCGGGCTCTCCCACCAGATGGCCGAGCACCGGCCGGACGCGTTCGCGGGGGTGCGCCGCCTGTTCACCGGCGGTGACGTGGTCTCCCCGCACCACGTCAACGCGCTGCTGTCCCGCCACCCGGGGCTCACCGTGGTCAACGGCTACGGCCCCACCGAGAACACCACGTTCACCTGCTGTCACCTGCTGCGCGAGCCGCTGCCCGCCGGGAGCGCGACCGTGCCGATCGGCACCCCGGTGGCCGGCACCCGGATCTTCGTGGTCGACCGCGGTGGCCGGCCGGTGCCCCCGGCGTGCCCGGCGAGCTCTGGGCTGCCGGCGACGGCCTCGCGGCGGGCTACCTGGGCCTTCCCGAGCAGACTCGGGAACGTTTCCCCGTCCCCGGCACCGGGCGGCTGACCGGCATCCGCTGCTACCGCACCGGCGACCTGGCCCGTTTCCACGCTGACGGAACGCTGGAGTTCCTCGGCCGTGAGGACGGCCAGGTGAAGATCAACGGCCACCGGGGTCGAACTCGGCGAGGTCGAGCAGGCGGTGCTGGCACAGCCCGGCGTGCGCGGCGCATGCGTCCTGGTGGAGACCGACCCGCTGGGCGGCAAGCGCCTGGCCGCCCATATCGCCGGGGACGACAAGGGACTGGCCAGGGCGGTGCGGGCGGCGTTGCGGGCCGTCCTGCCCGGATATCTGGTGCCGGCCCGCTACATCGTCACCGACAGTCTCCCGTTGACCGCCAACGGAAAGATCGACCGAGCCCGGCTGCGAGCCGGTGAGAGCGAGTCCCGATGAGCACGACCGTGCGGCAGACAGTCGCCGACATCTGGTCCGAGGTGCTGGGCACCGCGATCGACGAGGAGTCCGACTTCTTCCTCCTCGGCGGCCACTCCCTGCTCGCCACCCAGATGGTGGCCAGGCTGGAAACGGCGCTCGGCGTCAAGGTCTCCCTGCGCGAGGTCCTCGACCACGCGGAGTTCGGCGAGTTCGCCGACCTGGTCACCCGGCGCCTCGACACCGCCGCCCAGAGCGCCTAGGAGCCGTCGCACATGTCCGCACCACAACCGCTGCCCACGCTCAGCCTCAGGAGGGCAGACTGCTGATGGACCGGCGCGGCGACCTGGGCTTCCCGTCGATCCGCACCATTCCGCAGGCCTTCCGCGTGCGCGGCCCGCTCGATGTGTCCCTGCTCGACCGGGCCCTGACACTCTTGACGGAACGTCATGAAGCGCTGCGCACCCGCCCGGTCGGTCCTCCACGGAGGACCGACCGGGCTTCATGGCGGGATCAGGGCAGGTCGAACGGCAGAGTGAGGCCGTCGAGTGCCCTCGCACAGCGGCAGTCGTGGCCCTCCGGGAGAGCACGCAGCGTCTCCAGCACCAGCCCGCGCAGTCGTTCGGTGTTCTCGGCGAACACCGCGAACACCTCCTCCTGGCCCACGCTCTCCTCCGCGTCGATGCCCGCGTCGAGGTCGGTCACCAGGGCGACCGACGTGTAGCAGAGGGCCAGTTCACGGGCGAGGACGGCCTCCGGGTGGCCGGTCATGTTGACCAGGGACCAGCCGGCCGAGGCGAACCACTGAGACTCCGCACGGGTGGAGAACCGAGGCCCCTCGACCACCACCATGGTGCCCCCGTCGGTGGCCCTCGTACCCGTCGCCACCGCCGTCTTCAGTACGGTCTCCCGGCCCCGGGCACAGTACGGATCGGCGAGGGACACATGCACCGCGCCCCGGTCGTAGAAGCTCTGCACCCGGCCGGAGGTGCGGTCCACGAACTGATCGGGCACCACGATGCTGCCCGGTCCGAGGTCCCGCCGCAGCGAGCCGACGGCACACGGCGCCAGCACTTGGCGCACTCCGAGCGAGCGCAACGCCCATAGATTGGCACGGTAGTTGATGCGGTGCGGCGGGAGTGCGTGCCCATGGCCGTGCCGGGGCAGGAACGCCACCCGCCGGCCGGCGACGGTGCCCACCGCCGGCGGGGCGGACGGCCGGCCGTACGGGGTGTCGACCGCGACCTCCTCGGCGTCCTCGAGCAGGTGGTAGAAGCCGCTGCCGCCGATCACGCCGAGTTCGGCGATCGGGCCCGGCCGGTGGTCCGCTGTCATGTCGGGGGTACCTCGCGTTCGGGGGGTGGAGTGACCGGTGGGTGCGTCAGGGGAGTCGTCGGGGTGGCGGAGCAGCCGGATCCGGTCGAGCGCCGGCACCGTGCGATGGCCGGGGACGACCGGCCCTCCAGGGTCACCCGCCCGGCGCAGGCCGATGGTCAGCCAGCCGGCTGCCGCTGCCGCGTCGAGCTCCGCCGCGACATCGCTGAGGAAGAGCGTCCGCTCCGGAGCGGTGGTGATCGCCCGGCTGATGGCCCGGTAGGAGTCGGCCTCCCGCTTGGGGCCGGCGTTCGCCAGGTCGAAGTGGTCCAGCAGCAGTCCGGACAGATCGCCGTGATTGCTGTGCCGGAACCAGTCCCGCTGTGCTGCCGCCGAGCCCGACGAGTAGACATGGGCACGGATGCCCTCCGCCTGCCAGCGCCGCAGCGCCTCCGGGACGTCCGGGTAGACATGACCGGTGAGGGCCCCAGCGGCATATCCTTCGGCCCAGATCAGGCCCTGGACGGTCTTCAGCGGCGCCGCCTTGACGTCCTGGTCGGACCAGGCGGACAGGGCCGCGACGGCTTCGGCCTCGTCCGGCCGCGGCGACCCGGTCACCGCGGCGACCTCCGCCAGCAGTGCGGTGTGGTCCGGGCTGCCCCGGTGCTCGACGAACCACGCGGCCAGCCGCCGCCGAGCGTAGGGGAAGAGGACCTCGTGCACATGGGTCGCGGAGCCGGTGGTCCCCTCGATGTCGACGACCACGGCCGTCACCGTCTCGGTGATCACTGGCCGCTCGCCGTCAGCGCTTCGAGCCGGGGGAACCGTTCTGCGATACGGGTACCGGTGAAATCGCCCACCCAGCCGTTCTCCTCCTGGAAGAACCGGATGGCGGCGAAGTCCGGGCGCGGGCCCATGTCGAACCAGTGCGGGGTGCCGGCCGGGACGGAGAGCAGATCGCCCGCCTCGCAGACCACCGCGTACACCCGGGACCGCAGATGAAGAGAGAAGCAGCCTCGCCCGTGGACGAAGAAGCGCACCTCGTCCTCGGCGTGCCGGTGCTCGTCGAGGAAGGCGGAGCGTGCCTTCGCCGCCCGTTCGGCCCAGTGCGGCCCCTCCTCGGGGTGCAGCCGGGCGACGTCCACGACCTGGAGGCCCTCCCGCGTGCACAGCTCGTCGATCTCTGTCCGGTAGCGGTCCAGGATCTCGTCGGTCGCGGTCCCGGCGGTGAGCGTGCCGTGCAGCGGCCAGCGGCGGAACTCCACCGCGCACTCCAGCAGGGCTTCTGTAATCTCCCGGGGGTCGCGGGTCCGCAGCAGGACGGTGTCCGGTGCGTCGTCCGGCATGACCTGAAGCAGGGTCATCGGCTCTTCCTCTCCGTGGTATCCACGGCATCCGTGGCGGGCGCGGTGTCCGGCGCGGGCCGGGCACCGAGCAGCAGGAGCCGGCAGATCGACTCCAGGCACTCCAGCCGGTTCCGGGCCTGGGCCAGGTCGGATCCCCAGGCGGTGATGCCGTGGTCGGCGATGAGCAGGCCGGGCGGTGCCTGCGGGGTGCTGCCGAGGTAGCGGGAAACGTCCTCGGCGATCCGCGGCACTTCGGACCAGTTGGGGAAGACTGGCAGGTCAGTGGCGGCCGGATCGGCCAGGCCCAGTCCCTTGAGCAGTTCGAAGCGCTCCAGCCGCAGTGCGGTCACCCGGTCCGTGGACACCCGGGAGGCCACCGCGGTGGCGTACGGCGCATGCACATGGATCACCGCACCGGCCCCGGTGGTCCGGTAGACCGAGGCGTGGATGGCCGTCTCGGCGGAGGCGCGCAGCGTTCCCTTCCCCACCGGCTCCCCGGTGGCCGCGTCCACGGTGACCAGGTCGTGCTCGGTCAGTTCGCCCTTGTCCCGGCCACTGGCCGTGATCAGCGCATGGCCGGACGGACCGGGCAGCCGGACGGAGAGGTTGCCGGAGGTGCCGGGCATCCAGCCGCGCTCGTAGAGGGCCCGGGCGAAGGAGGCCGTCCGGCACGCGAGTTCCTTGCGCACGGGTGCGTCTCCGTCGGGCACCGGGGTCGGCGCACCCGAGGCGAGGGCGGCGGCCGGCGCGCCGGGCTCGGTGACACCACCGCCGTGCGGGGTGCGCACCGCGGGGCCGTCCGCGTCGGGGCGGAAGACCCCGTCCTCCGAGACCACGGCAGTGATCAGCGCCCCGGGGGTGATGTCGAACGCCGGGTTGAACACCGCCGCGTGAGCCGGGGCGACCGCCCGGCTGGCGAACCCGGTCACCTCGGCGGCAGGACGCTCCTCGACCACGATGCCGGATCCGTCGGCCAGGTCGCGGTCCCAGGACGACTCGGGAGCGATGACCACGAACGGGATCCGGTGCCGGGTGGCGGACACCGCCAGACCGTAGGTGCCGATCTTGTTGGCCGTGTCGCCGTTCGCGGCGATCCGGTCCGCGCCCACCAACACGCAGTCCACCATGCCCCGGGACATCGCGGCGGCGGCCGCGGCATCGACGCACAGCCGGTGCGGCACCCCCGCCCGGCCCAGTTCCCAGGTGGTGAGCCGGGCTCCCTGGAGCAGGGGCCGGGTCTCGCCCACCAGCACCTCGGCGACCCGGCCGCGTTCGGCCAGTTCCAGGATGGTGCCGAGTGCAGTGCCGACCGCGGCGGTGGCGAGGCGGCCGGTATTGCAGTGGGTGAGAATCCGCAACGGCCGGTCCGGCACCAGGGCGCTGACCAGGTCGGCGGCGTGCCGCACCGCGGCCCGGTTGACCGCCGCGTCCTGGGCGAGCATCGACCGTGCCTCGGCCAGCACTGCCTCGGGCCCTTCGCCGAGCCGCGCCAGGGCCCGGCGCACGGCCCACGCGAGATTGACGGCCGTGGGCCGGGCCGCGGCGATGGCCGCGCTGTCGCGCCGCACCGCGTCCTCGTCCACGCGGCCGTCGCCGTCCTGGTGGAGCCGGGCGGAGAGAGCCACGCCCAGGGCGCCGGCCAGACCGATGGCGGGCGCGCCGCGGACGGCCAGGGAGCCGATGGCGTCGATCAGCTGATCGACCGTCTCCAGCCGCAGCAGCCGGTACTCGTGGGGCAGTGCCCGCTGGTCCACCACGACCACGGCGCCGTCGTCCCAGGTCAGCGAGGAACTGTTGTGGACCGGGTCGGTGCTTCCGCCCGGGCCGGGTGCCGGGGGCGGCGCGGAGCCCTCGGCCCGGCCGGGGCCGGAGGCCGGGAGGGAGTCAGGGCCCGGTGTGTGCACGGTGCGTCGGTCCTCCCTCATGCGGCCACCGCCCTGCGGGGTCCCGCCACCCGGTCGGTGCGTTCCCAGGAGTCCGGAAGCTCACGGCCGACGCGGGTCTCCACCGCGACACGGCCGGCGGGGTCCTTCCGCAGCAGCGCCTTCAGGGGGGTGTCGCAGATTCGATCGGCGATGGTGTCGGGGGGACCTTCGGTCACCGACTCCGAGGTGAACAGACGACGGGGCATGGCTCTCCTGGGGTTCGACTGGAGTCAGACAACAGGGAAGGCGGCCGTATCCGAACAGGCGTCGGACGGCATCCGCACGGATTCGGCGGGGGAACGCTGAGCATTACGGCGGCGAGGCCCGGGAGTCGCGCGTCGGCCCGGTAGAAACGGCGGCCGGGAGGCGAGGGTGCCGGGGTGCTACGGCTTCCATGTTCCGTGGCACGTAAGGGAGTTGAGCCTCCGGAGCCGTGGGTCGGCCCGATGGCAGTCAGGACACTACCCTCGATCAAGTACCCTGGCGCTGTTGCGCACGTCACACCGGTGCGGTCCCGGACGGAGCCGTCGTTCCCGGACGCGGAGCGGCATCAGTGCCGACGGGTGGTTCAGGGGAGCGCGGTGCCGGGTGCCGCCGGCACGGACGCCGCCGTGGCCCGGCTGCGTTCTGCCCAGCGCGCGGTGGGCGGCACCGCCAGCCCCGCCGCCAGGAACACTCCGCCGAGCAGCAGCGCTCCGGTCCCGCCGCCGTCGACCAGCGCCCCGGTGGCCACCACCGGGGTGAGGATCTGTCCGAGGTCGCGCCCCATCCCGTACAGGCCTTGGTACTGGCCGACGGCGTCCTCCGGAGCCAGTTCGAAGGAGAGCCCCCAGGAGCCCGCCGCCTGGAGCAGTTCACCGGCGACGTGCACGGCGCAGCCGGCGATCAGGAAGGCGCCCGCCACCCATGCGGAGCGTCCGTCGGCAGCGGCGAAGAGGATGCAGCAGGCCGCGAGCAGCAGACCGCTGCGCGACTGCGCGGAGGCGGCGCCCGCGACCGTGTCGGTACCCCGGCTGGCCCGCACCTGAAAGACCGTGGCCGCCACCGTGTTGATCAGGGCGAGGAGCGAATAGAGAGCCACCGGAGCGTTGGTGCGCGCCGCGATGAACAGCGGCAGGGCGACGGTGAAGAGGCCCAGATTCATGCCGAGTACCCCGTTGAGCAGGGTCAGGGCCGCGTAGGGGCGGTCGCGCAGCGCGACCCGGCGCGGGCCGTCCTGCTTCCTCGGCACCGGAGGAACCGCGGGTACGCGCAGCGTGGCAAGTGCCGAGGCGAGGTAGCACGCGGCGGCGCCCAGCATCACCAGGACGTAGGCGGTGCGGGTGTCCCGGAGCAGCGCGGCCCCGGCCAGCAGTGCGCCCAGGGACCAGGCCGCATTGGTCACTGACCGCAGATAGGCGCGGGTGCGCACCCGGTGCTCGGTGGGCACGGAACCGGCGATCAGTGCGCCCTCGGCGGCGAGTCCGGCCGATTCGAAGAAGGTGACCAGGCACGCCACCACGAGGAAGGCGGCGAAGTTCCCGACCAGTGTGTAGCCGCACAGGAGCAGGGCCTCCGCGGCGCGGACCACAGCTCGTACGCCCCGGGGGCCGAGCCGGTCGGCGAGGTGTCCGGCCGGGATGCCGGCCAGCAGCCCCACGAGCGAGGCGAGAGTGAGACCCAGCGCCACCCGGGAGGCCGGCAGGTCGACCGAGCGGGTCAGATAGAGGGGGAGCACCGTGTAGAAGAGGCCGCGCCCGACTCTGCTGGTGAAGGTGGCGAGGGCGAGCGGGCGGACGGGCCCGGGAGCCGGCACCACCGCCCGCCGCAGTGCCTGGAGTTGGGGGCCCGGCATCGTTCTCCCTCGGTCGTGGGGGCCCGAGGCGCGAGGAAGCGGGCGGCGGTCCGGCACGCGGCGGCGGACCCGCCGCCGGTGCCCCCGGGTATGGCGAATCTGTCGGGCGCGGGGAACGGATCCGGACCGCGGGAACGGCTCCGCGATCGCTCTCCCAACCCCCGACCGGTGGCGGAAACCCGCCGACCAGACAGACGATCTTGCTGTGGGCGGCACGGGGAATCAAGGCGCTGAACCGGCCACTCCGCGTCTAAATCCGGCCAGCTGATGCGGAATGGAGTCAAGAAAGGGGTCCGGTCACTCTTCGTGACGGAGTGTTCTTCGTCACCTCGACAGGATGTGTGGCCCATGCATAAGGTCACGATCAAGGTCCGGACAGGAAATCTCATAAACCTGGACTGCTTCCCTTACGTTCATAGAGCCGGGAGCAAACTGTGTCCTCTTCCGTTCCACCATCCCTCTCGACGTCCGGCAGACCCTCTCCACTGGGCGGCGGATGGTCGGGCAGTTCTCTTGCGGACCATGAAGATGCGTGGCGAATTCCCCTGCCTGCCGATGTGGCGGCCGAGTTGACCGCCGCGTCCCGCGCGGCAGTCGCAGGAAACCTGCGGCCCGATCTCATGGCACCCCGCCCCGTCGGGCTGGAACTGACCGAAGCCTTCACCGCCGAACTCCACAGCAGGATCGCCGGTAACCCAGGATTCGCCGTCATCACCGGATTCCCCGTGGACGCGACCGATCCGCGGGAAACCGAAATGGCCTACTGGTTCCTCGGGCTTCTGCTGGGGCGCCCGGTTTCGCAGAGCGCCAAGGGGGACCTGCTCGGCCGGGTCGAGGACCGGGGCGCGGACATCGCGAGCCCTGTCCAGCGAGGCTACGAGAGCTCCGCGGAACTGCCGTTCCACGTCGACCGCACCGACGTGATCGGGCTGCTGTGCGTGCGTCCCGCGGCTTCCGGCGGGCTGAGTCGCCTGGTGTCCTCCCGGACCGTTCACGACCTGCTGCTCGCGGAACGGCCGGAACTCCTCGCCGAGCTCCGCCGGCCATACCCCAACGACCGGCGCGGAGAGGAGCAGCCCGGCCAGCCGCCCTGGTCCGGCATCCCCGTCTTCAGCCAGGTCGACGGCTCCTTCGCAACCCGCTACGTACGCCGGTTCATCGAGGGATCCCAGCGCCACCCCGACGCTCCCCGGCTGACCGGGCGACAGACAGCCGCCATGGACGCGGTGGACGAGATCCTCCGTCGCCCCGGGGTCAGCCTCGACATGGAGCTTCGCCGGGGCGACCTGCAGTTGATCAACAACTTCCACATCCTGCACGCCCGTACCGCCTTCGCCGACGGCGGCGGACGGGGCCGGCTGCTGTTGCGTCTGTGGCTGGCCTTCGCCGGCAGCCCCGCACTGCCCGGTCACTACACCTCGCTCTATGGAGCCACCGCTGGGGGCAGTTACCGCGGCGGGGTCTGGCCGACCGGGGCGACCCCGGCCGAGTTCGGCCGCCCGGTGGCCGAACTCGGATGAGCGGTGCCGCCCCGGAACCGGACGCCGGGGCGCACCACCGTGCACCGGAGCTCGCCGGGATCCCGCGGGTCGACCTCCTCGAGTGCGCCTGGGTACCGGGTGCCCCGAACGCTCGCGGGGCCCCCGGCTCGCTGCTGCTGCTGCACGGTTTCGGCGACGACGGCACCGCGCTGCGCGGAATCGGCGACGCCCTGTGTCCCGCCGGGACTCTCGCGGTCTACCCGACGCTGCGTGCCCATGGCGGTAGCCCCTTTCCCGAATGGGGCTACTCGCCGCTGGACTTCGCAGCCGACATTCACCGGATCGCCGACGCATTTCCGCGTCCCGTCCATGTGGTCGGGCATTCCTACGGAGCCTTGATCGCTGCCATTTCGGCGGTTATGCTGGGGCCCGATCGAATCGGTAGCGTCGCCCTTCTCGACCAGTCCTTCGAGCCTTTCGAGGATCGTTACGAGGCCGATGAATGGGCCGAGGCCAGCTTCCTTAAATGGCACTACGACTACACGCATCTCTTCGATTCCCTCACCGCTCTTGGTATTCCGGTTCTCACGGTGATCGCCCGTGAGAGTCCCGTGGTTCCGGCAGAGGAAAGAGAACGCATGCTCGCCCGTCGCGGCGACAAGTTCTCCTGTGTCCTCGCCGGTGGCACCCACAAAGGTTTCCTGCAGCGCTCCGCCGCCGAAATCCTGCGTGATTTCTACGGCCACCATTTCCCGAAGGCTCCACCCCTGGAGACGTGTACGTGACAGCAGAGAACGGCCCGGCCGCGGAGGACACCCTCACGGCCCTGCTCCGGATCCACCGTGAGGTACTGGAGAAAGAGGCCGTCACCCCCACCGACAACTTCTACGACCTGGGCGGCAACAGCCTGCTCGGCATGCGGATGATCAAGCGGATCGCCGAGGTCCTGGGCGTCCGTACCCCGGCCAAGGCCGTGTTCACCGCTGACTGCGTCCAGGATCTCGCCGCACAGGTCGACGCGGCCCGGGAGCGTGCTGCGTCGGCCGCAGCACCGGCCGACGCCGGGAGCGGTTCCGGCCACCGCGGGCGCGCTTCCATGGCCCAGGAGTGGGCCGTGCTCGCGAGCCTCGACGACCCGGACGCCCCCGCCCTGCAGTTCCACGTCGTCTACCGGTTGCGCGGCCCCCTCGACTCCGACGTGCTGCGCGGGGCACTGCAGGCCCTGATCGACCATCACCCCACCCTGCGCACCGGCTTCCGGGTCCAGGACGGCACCGTCCTCCAGGACGTCGTCGCCGGTGCCGCGGCCGACCTCGTCCTCGAGGACGTCTCCCGGCTGCCGGAGGACGAGCGCACCGACCAGGCCCTGCAGATCCTGGAGAAGGAGGTGCGGCGTACCTTCGACCGCACCACGCCCCCGCTGGTCCGTGCCGTCCTGGTGCGCTCCGCGCCCGAGGACCATCATCTGGCCCTGGTCTTCGACCACATCGCCGCCGACGGCTGGTCGCTGGACATCATCACCGAGGACCTCGGCGCCGCCTACCGTGCGCTGGCCACGGGGGAGCGGCCCCAGCTGCCCCCCGCCGGTGCCTACCCGGACTGGGCGGCCCGGCAGTGGGAGGGCTACGGGAACGGCCGCGCCGACGAGGTCGCCGACTACTGGAAGAGCCAACTCGGCCCCGACCCGGCGACCTTCGCCCTGCGGCTGCCCGGTTACCGGACCAACACCGGGCTGAGCGAGCCGGACGCGCTGAGCGTGGATGTCCCGGCGGAGACCGGGACGGCCCTGCACGGACTGTGCCGGGAGCTGCGCACCACGCCGTACGTGGTCGCCCTCGCCGCGCTGAAGGCGCTCATCGCGCGGCAGACCGGCCTGGCCCGGGTCACCGTCCTCACCAGTTGTGCCAACCGCCTGGACCCCGAATTCCAAGGCACCGTCGGCTGGTTCGCCAACGGTGTCTTCCCCACCACGGACATCGGCACCGCGCAGAGCTTCCGCGACGCCGTCGAAGCCGTCCGCGAGACCACGCTCGCCGCCACCGCACACGGCGACCTGCCGGCCTGGTACGTCCGCCGCCGGATGTGGCCGGAGATTCCCAGCGGCTTCCGCAAGGACCCCGGCGTGTACTTCATGTTCAACGAACTGTGGGGCAGGTCGCTCCGACTGGGCGACGCGGCCGTCGAACCGGTCTTCCTCGACGAGACGGCCGACTCGCCCGGCCTCCATATGTGGCTGCTCCAGGACGGCGCGGTGCTGCGTCTGCAAGCCCTGTTCCACCGGTCGGAGTACCCGGCCGACTACGTCCGCGGCTTCGCCGGGGAGTTCCTCGCGGCCATCGCCGCACTGGCCGGGCGGCCGGACGAGCCGTTGCGCGACGTCCTTCCGCACGGTGCCTCCTGACCAGCCCCACCACTCACCGAAACAGGTACCGCATGCCCGTCATCGATCACGACGCCTATCACCGGGACGGCTACCACCTGCTTCCCGGCCTCCTCGACGAGAAGGACCACCGCCGCGCCGTCGAGTTCTTCGACACCCTCGACGCCGCCCGTGACGTCCCGGCCTCCTACGAACCCGAGTACGACGAGGCCGACGGCGTCCGCAGGCTCCGCAAGCTCCGCCGGCTGCTGTGGAACGACCCCGAGATGTGGGGTCCGCTGCTGAACCGCACCGGCGCCACCGAACTGGCGCGCCGGGTCATCGGGGACGGCGCCGCCGCGGTCTTCCACGCGGCCTTCCTCAAGCCGGCCCGCGTCGGCACCGAGGTGGCCCTCCACCAGGACCAGGCGCTGTGGACCTACGAGTACCCCAAGGCCTTCAGCGTCTGGTTCGCCCTCACCCCGGTCTCGCCCGCCAACGGAGGACTCTTCGGCTGCCCCGGATCGCACGCGGACGGCCGCATCACCCACCGGGACCGGCCGCACTACCGCTGGCACCCCTGCCTGGACGTCGCCGAGGACGGGCTGCGCGAGCCGGTGCAGTTCGAACTCCGCCCCGGCGACGGGGTGATGTGGGACCGCCACTTCGCCCACGGGAGCGCCGCGAACACCTCGGCCCAGGACCGCCGCGGCATGGTGGTGGTCTTCGCCGACGCGTCCGACCCCGAGTTCCGTGCCAAGGACGGCTTCCCGCTCGCGGACCTGACCGCCATGGGCAGTGAGTGACATGACCGCGCGCCGATCAGAACCGCAGGAGATCATGTGACGTACATCATCGACAGCACACTGCGCGAGGGGATGCAGTCGGCGCACGGCCGCTTCACCCTCCAGCAGAGCGCGGAAGTCGCCTCGCTGCTCGCGCGCTGCGGAGTGGACACCATCGAGTGCGGCCACCCGGCCAGGGACGAGGACGAACTGCGGCGCGTGGCCGCCGTCGTGGAGGCGGCGGGCGCAGTGCCAGTCCTGGCCCACGCCCGCGCCGATGCCGACGACATCGAGGCCGTCGCCAAGACCGGCGCCGCCTGGGTGGGCATCTTCCTCGGGGTCAACGAGACCTCCCGGCGGTCCCGGCTGCCCGGCCGCACCCTGGAGGACCTCTACGGCCGGATCCAGGAGAGCGTCAGCCACGCCCGGAGCCTCGGCCTGCGCGTGCGGTTCACCGTGGAGGACAGCAGCCGCACCGACACCGGCGAACTCGTCGAGGCCTACCTCATCGCGCTCGAGGCCGGAGCCGAGCGGATCTGCTTCGCCGACACCCTCGGCGTCATGGAACCGCAGGAGGTCCGCACCCGCATCCAGGAACTGCGCCGGCGATGTCCGGGCAGCGACATCGAGGTCCATCTCCACGACGACCGCGGACTCTCCCTCGCCAACGCCCTGGCCGCCGTCGACGGTGGTGCCACCTGGATTTCGACCTCCGTCAACGGGCTCGGCGAGCGGGCCGGCATCACCGACTACGCTGCCCTCGCCGTCAACCTGCATCACCGCGGCAACCGGGACATGGCCGACGGCGACCTGCTCAACGAGCTCAGCCGGCGCGTCGGCGCCTACTCCCGGTCCATGCCGGACCACCGCCGGCCGGTTGTCGGCCGTGACGTCTTCCACCACGTGGCCAAGTTGCACGTCCGAGCCGTCGAGCGCGACCCCAGCTCCTACGAGTGGGTCGACCCCACCACCGTGGGCCGCACCAGCACCGTGCAGCGCGACGCACTGCCGGACGAGCCCGAGCAGTGGATCGTCGACCCCAAGGTCATCTCCGCCACCGAGCTGCGCTACCACCGCGCGGGCCCCGGCGAGCGGTACGTCCTGGTCGACAACCGCTTCGTGCCCGGCGCGGACCAGTACTGCATCGCCCGCCGGATCCCGCAGCTCGACGACTACGGCGCCGGGCACGTGGACACCCATGTCCACCATTGCGACAGCCTGTTCATCTTCCTCGGCGAGAACGCGGGCTACGACGGCCTCCGGGTCGAGGTGACCCTCGGCGACCGGGTCTTCCCGGTCCAGAGCCCCGCCTCGGTGTTCATCCCCGCCGGGGTCGCCCACGGCTACCGCGTCGTCGGCGGCGCGGGCACCTACCTCAACCATGTCCTCGCGGGCGACTACAACTCCAGCCTGCTCGACCCCGTCGGGAGCCACCGATGACCACCACCACAGAGAACACCGAGAACACCAAGTCCGCCGCCTGGGACCTCATCGGGTCCCTCTTCTGGGAGTCGGGGCGCACCACGGCCAAGCCCAGCGACGAGGAGATCGGCCTGTTCCTCGACGGCATCCCCGCCGGCGCCCGCTGCACCGTCATCGGCGCCTCCACCAAGGACCTGGTCGAGGCCCTGCTGGCACACGGCGCCCAGGTCACAGTCCTGGACTTCTCCCAGCGGATGTGCGACGACCTGCGGGAGGCCCTGCCCGTCGGCTCCTGCCGGGTCCTCCGGCACGACATCACCCGGCCCGCCCCCGACGAGCTGCGCGGTACCCAGCAGTTCGTCCTCAACGACCGACTGGTCAACCGGTTCAGCGAGACCGAGGCCCGCCGCGGGCTCGAGGGAATGCTCGACCTGCTCGCCGACGGCGGCCAGATCCGCGCCTCCATCAAGCTCGGCCTGTACCCGATGGACGAGCGCATGATCGCGACCGGCCGGGAACGCGGCTGCCTCGACCGCTTCTACGACGCGGAGGCCAAGGTCGTCGACTTCTCCGCGGCCGGCGACGTCCTCGACGACGCGCTGCTCCCGCACGGCGACATCGACCCCGAGCTGCTGCTGGAGTGGTACCGCGGCCGTGGCCGCGAACAGCGCTTCGACCACGAGGACATCATCGCCCTGCTGGAGCGCGCCGACGTGGCCGGGCGCGGCCTCGAACCGGTCTCGGCCACCGAGTTCGGCCAGGCCCCGAACACCCGGATGTACACCGCCGCCGCGGTCGCCACCCGTCGGGGCGCCTGACCGATGTGCGGAGTCGTCGCAGTGAGCCTGGCTCCCGCGGCAGCCGGAGCCGGGCCCGGCACGGGAGCCTCCGGCCTGGCCCGCTCCGGGATCCGACGGCTGCTCCACCGCGGGCCCGACGGATACGGTGTCACCGGAGACACCCGGTCCGCGGTCGCCATGTGCCGGCTGCGGGTGCGCAGCCGGCCGGCCGACACGGTCCCGTTCGGCACCGGCGCGGCGTCGCCCGCCCACGCCTACAACGGTGAGGTCTACGCGGTCGGCGACCGGGCGTGGGCCGGGACCGGGCCGGTCACCGTCCCGGCGGGCGGTCTCGACGAGTGCGAGGCCGTCGACGGCCACGAGGCGTCCTGCCTGGACGGGATGTACGCGCTCGTCCGCCGGGCTCCCGACGGCTCCGTGGAGGTGAGCCGCGACCCGCTCGGGATCAAGCCCCTCTACCTGCGCCGTCACCCGGACGGCGTCGCGGTCGCCTCGGAGATCCCGGCGCTCCTGGGCCTGTTCGGCCCGGCCCGGATCCGGCCCGCCGCCATCGCACAGTTCCTGCTGCTCGGCCGAGTGGTGGACGGCGGGACCTGCTACGAGGACATCGAGCCGGTACCGCCCGGTGCCCGGCTGCTGCTGAAGGAGGGCCGCACCGGGGGCCTCGCAGGCGGACCCGCCTGGGTGCGGGAGGCGGACCCGCCGCTGCTCCCGGCCGCCTCCCGGGAAGCGGCGGCTTCGCCACAGGCGCTGCGTGAGGCAGTCTCCCGGGCTGTGGACCGGGTACTGGTCTCGGACCGCCCGCTGGGCCTGGCACTCAGCGGCGGCCTGGACTCCACGGTCCTCGCCACCGAGCTCGCCCGCCGCGGCGTCACCGATCTCTCGACGGTGAGCGTGGTCCCGCAGGGCAACGGCGACGGGGTACGGGACATCGCCTCCCTGGGCCTGCCCGGCACCGCCTGGCGCAGCTGGCGACACCGCTGGATCGAGTTCGGCCCCCGGGACCTGCTGGACGGCTGTGCCGATGCGGTCGCCGCGCTCGGTGAGCCGACTGCCATGACCAGCGTCCCGATGTACGCGGCGCTGGCCCGGCTCGCCCGCGAGAGCGGCATTGTGGTGCTGCTCGTGGGGGAGGGCGCGGACGAGCTGTTCGGCGGGTACCGCAGCTATCTGGGCCTCACCGGGGCCGGGAACGCCGCCGGATTCTACCTTTCGCCGCAGCGGGACCGGCTGGTCCGCCGCCTGCTCGGCGAGGAGGCGTGGGCCGCCGCCCGGGACGCCCTGGTGGCGGCACTGCCCGATCCACAGGGCAGGCCCCCCGCCGAGGTGGTCCGGGAATTCGAGTACCAGCACAGTCTGGAACCCCTGCTGCGTCGCGCGGACCACCTGCTGATGGCCCACGGCGTGGAGGGCCGGACCCCGTTCCTGCACGGCGGACTGCCTCGGCTGGCCGCGTCGATTCCGTTCGCGGAGCTGGTGCGCGAGGGGCGCACCAAGGTGCCGCTGCGCCGGGCCTTCGCGGCCGAACTCCCGCACTACCTCGACGAGGTCAAGAAGCCGTTCCGGGCGCCCGTCGACGACTGGCTCACCGGTCCGCAGTATCCCGTGGTGGCCGCGCGGCTCTCCGCGCACCGCGCCGGACTCACCGCGGCCGGACTCCGGCCCGAGGGCCTGGACGACCTCGAGCGCGGGCTGGCCGCGGGCGACCCCACGGCCATCGGCCTGGTCTTCGCGATGCTGACGCTGGGCGCCTGGCTGGACGGGGCGCCCGGATGACGACGGCCCGGCCGCCGGTCCGGACGACCCGGAAAAGAAGGTGACGACATGTCAGACAGCAATGCCCCCCGAGCCGCCCGGCGTCGAGGCCCTGCGACCCTGCACGGCGCGGTCGCCCGGCAGGCCCTGCTGCGCCCCGATGCCATCGCACTGGTCCACGGCGAGAAGCGCGTCGGCTACGCCGAACTGGACGCCGCTGCGGACTCCTTCGCCGCTGTCCTGCAGGACCTCGGGGTCCGCCCCGGGCACCGGGTACCGGTACTGCTGCCGCGCTCCCCGGAGCTGGTGGCGGTGCTGCTCGCGGTGCTCAAGTGCGGCGCCGCGTATGCCGCCGTGGACCACCGGTGGCCCGTCGAACGGGTGCGCTCGGTGCTGCGGACCCTGGACACTCCGGTGCTGGTCGCCGATCCCACCGATACGGCGCTCGCGGTGCCGGCATGGGCACCGCCCCCGGGCGGACTGCCCGCCGCCGTCGCGGCCGGAGGGGCTCCGCGCCCCACCGACGTCGACGGGGCCGCCCCCGCCATGGTGTTCTTCACCTCGGGCACCACCGGAACCCCCAAGGGGGTGCTCTCCCCGCATCGTGCCACGCTTCGGCTGTTCAGCGGCCCGACCTTCGCCGACTTCGGCCCCGGACGGGTCATGCCGCAGGCGGCACCGGTGCCCTGGGACGCCTTCGGACTCGAACTGTGGGGCATGCTCACCACCGGCGGGTGCAGCGTGATCGTCGACAGGGACCAACTGTTCCCGGACGACCTGCGCGACCTCGTCAAGTCCGCCGCGGTGGACACCCTGTGGCTCACCGCGTCGCTGTTCAATCTCTTCGTCGACGAGGACCTCGACTCCTTCACCGGGGTGCGGCAGGTGATGACCGGCGGGGAGCGGCTGTCCGTGCCACACGTGCGAGCCTTTCTGCAACGTTTCCCGCAGACGGCGCTGCTCAACGGCTACGGACCGGTGGAGAGCTGCGTCTTCGTCACCACCCGGGCGGTCCGCCCCGCCGACTGCGGCCTGCCCGGCGGCATCCCGGTCGGCCGGCCCGTCCCGGGCACCGCGGTCCACCTCCTCCACGGCACCGCCTCCGTACCCGCCGACGAGCAGGGCGAGATCTGCGTGGCCGGGGACGGACTGGCGCTGGGCTATCTCGGGGATCCCGCGGCGACCGCCGAACGGTTCGTCACGGTGCGGTTCGACGGCGTCCCGACACGGCTGTACCGCACCGGAGACCTGGGCCGGCTGGACGAGGCGGGAGTACTGCACTTCGTCGGCCGGGCCGACCGACAGGTGAAGATCTCGGGCTACCGGGTCGAACCCGCCGAGATCGAGGCCACCGCGCTGACCCTGCCCGGCGTCCGGGAGTGCGCGGTCGTCCCCGTCCCCGGGCCGGACGGCACCGTGGACCGGCTGGCCCTGTTCTACACCGCCGACGCGGAAGCCGAGGAGCCCGGGAGGATCCGCGATGCCCTCGCGGCTCGGCTTCCCCACTACATGGTGCCACCCACCGTGCGCCGTACCGCCGGCCTCCCCAGGACCGCCAATGGCAAGCTCGACCGGGCCGCACTGTGCGACCGGCTGGGCGCGACGGCGTCGAACCCCACAACCGGAGAGTGAACCCGACGCTATGACGAGCAGTCAGATTCCCCGAACGCCGCGGAACGGCGCGCCGCACGAGCAGCCGGCCGGCGGTCCGGGAGCAAGCACACCTGCCGGGCCTTTCGCCCCCGCCCACCTGCCGGGGCCGGGCCGCGACGCGCTCCACTACCCCCTGGCCCGGATCGCCGCGGCGGTCGGCGCCGAGCTCGCCACGATGCCCTACACCGTTCGCCTGCTCCTGGAGAACGCCGCCCACCTCGCGGCCACGGGGCGGGCGGCTCCGCAGGCGGTCGAGGCGGTGGCCCAGTGGGCGGGCGGCGCCGGTGCCGACGGCGACATGGCCTTCCAGCCGTCCCGGGTACTGCTCCAGGACTACTCCGGCGTACCCGTCGTCCTCGACCTGGCCGCGCTGCGGGCCTCGGCCGTCCGGCAGGGACTGCCCGCCGACCGGGTGCGGCCGGTGATGCCCGCGCATCTGGTCGTGGACCACACCGTGCGGGTGGACGCCGCAGGCAGCCCGGACGCCCTCCGCATCAACACCGACCGGGAGTTCGCCCGCAACGGTGAGCGCTACGCCCTGCTGCGCTGGGCGGAGCAGGCGTTCCCGGAACTGCGGGTGGTCCCGCCGGGCAAGGGCATCATCCACCAGGTCAACCTGGAACGGCTGGCGCAGGTGGTGGCCCTGGGCGAGGACGCCGACGGCCGGCCGCTGGCGCGTCCCGACACCGTGCTCGGCACCGATTCCCACACCCCGATGGTCGGCGGGCTCGGCGTGCTGGCCTGGGGTGTCGGCGGTATCGAGGCGACGTCCGTCCTGCTCGGCGAGCCGGTGCTGCTCAAGCCGCCGCGCGTAGTGGGGGTGCGGCTGACCGGACGGCTGCGCCCCGGATCCACCGCCACCGACCTGGTGCTGACGCTCACTCACCAGTTGCGTCGGCACGGCGTCCTGGGGGCGTTCCTGGAGTTCCACGGTGAGGGCTTGGCCGGTCTCGGGGTCCCGGACCGGGCCACCCTGGCGAACATGGCCCCCGACTACGGTGCGACGACCTCGCTCTTCCCGGTCGACGCGGAGACGCTGGCGTTCCTGCGTGCCACCGGCCGGTCCGACCGGCACGTGGAGTTCGTCGAACGGTACTGCCGGGCCCAGGGGCTGTTCCACGAACCCGGCAGCGCGGAGACGGTGCGGTATGCCGAGGAGCTGACTCTCGACCTCGGAACCGTCGAACCCTGCATGGCAGGGCCCAGCAGGCCCGACGAGCGGGTGCCGTTGCACGCCGTTCCGTCGAGTCTCGACACGGTACGCCCCGGCCCGGCGGCCGAGGCCGCACCGGCCCCCGCCGCTCCGGCCGACGGCGCGGTCGTCATCGCCGCTCTCACGAGCTGCACCAACACCTCGCACCCGGGTTCGATGATCACCGCCGGTCTGGTGGCCCGGCGCGCGGTGGAGCTGGGACTGACCGTTCCGTCGTGGGTCAAGACCAGCCTCGCACCCGGCAGCAGGACCGTTCCCGCCTATCTGGACCGGGCCGGTGTGCTGCCCGCACTGGAGAAACTCGGCTTCGGCGTCGTGGCCTTCGGGTGCACCACCTGCCACGGCATGAGCGGACCACTCACCACGCGGGCCGCCCGGGCGGTCGCTGAGGACGACCTGCTCGGTGTTGCCGTGCTCAGTGGGAACCGCAACTTCGAGGGCCGGATCCACCCCCAGGTACGGGCTTCCTACCTGGCCTCCCCGGGACTCGTGGTCGCCCACGCCCTGGCGGGCACCGTGATGCGTGACCTGACCGTCGAACCGGTGGCCCTCGCCCCTGACGGCCGTGAGATCCACCTGAGCGATCTGTGGCCGACGCCCGAGGAGGTCTCCGCAGCGGTGCACGACGCGATCGGGGCCGAGCTCTACGAGGCCGCCTACGCGGACCTGTTCGACGGCGACGCCCGCTGGCACGCGCTCGATGCCCCCGAGGGTGAGCTCTACGCCTGGCCCGAGCAGTCGGACTACATCCTGGAGCCGCCTTATGTCGACGCCGCACCCGGCGTCGGCTCGCACGGCGACGAACTCACCGGTGCCCGGGTGCTGGCCCTGCTCGGCGACAGTGTTTCCACCGACCACATCTCTCCTGTGGGCGCCATCCCGCCGGACGGTGAAGCCGGGCGCTACCTCACCGGACTCGGTGTCCTCGAGGAGGCGTTCAACAGCTTCGGGGCACGTCGCGGCAACCACCATGTGATGCTCCGGGGCACCTTCGGCAGCCCGCGGCTGCGCAATGCCATGGCGGACGGCAGGGTGGGTCCGTGGACCCGGCACCAGCCCAGCGGCGCTCTGCTGTCCGTCCACGCCGCGGCCGAGGAGTACCGGGCCGCCGGCGTCCCGCTGGTCGTGGTGGCCGGCCGGGAGTACGGCTGCGGCAGCGCCCGTGACTGGGCGGCCAAGGGCACGGCCCTCCTGGGGGTGCGGGCGGTGCTGGCGGAGAGCTTCGAACGCATCCACCGGAGCAACCTGGTGGGGATGGGCGTGCTTCCGCTGCTCTTCCCCGCCCGGGAGAACGCGGGCAGCCACGGCCTGGACGGTACCGAGGAGATCGATCTGTGCGGTCTGTCCGGGCTCCGTCCCCGCGGGCCGGTCACGGTCCGGCTGCGGTGCCGGGACGGATCCGTGACCGAACTCGTAGCGACCGCTGCTGTGGAGACCGACCGGGAAGTGGAGTATCTGCGCGCCGGGGGAGTGCTGCCCTGCATTGCCGCCGGACTGCGCCGGCCCTGACCGTGCGGCGACAACCGGGGGCGCGTACCCGCCGTACGGACAACCGGAGGGGGAGAGCCCGGGGTGCGGACTGTCGGAGTGCGGCGCCGCCGTCGGGCTCCATGCCGGTCTCCGCTTCGGCACGTGCGGGGCTCGGCCGCCGGGGCCCACGCCGGTGGGGGTCGGACAACCGCAGTGCGGACAGCCGGGTTGCGAGCCGACCGAGGGGTCGGCCGAGGCCCCGGCTGTCCGCACTGTGGCGAGCGGAAGCGGTCTCAGCGGGCGGATTCGTCCGCGGTCTCCGGCGCTGTGGGCTCGAAGGTGACGCTGCTCGCGAACCAGTCGGCCAGGCCCCGCATCCGTGCTTCGGTCTCCCGGACGTCGGCGCCCGATACGACGGCCAGTCCCGCCCGCAGGTGCGAGGCCACGGTGACATCGGGCATCACCGCACCGGCCCGGGTGTCGATCTCGGCGTGGACGACACCCGGACGGGCCAGCACCTCGGCCGCTGTGGGGACCGAGCGGACCAGTCCTTGCGGGGCCGGCAGGTTCATCCCGCCGAACACGACACCTTCGGAGTGGACGGGTTCGGCGACCACCTCTGTGGGCCGGCCGAGGACCAGCCGTGCCCACTCGTCCCGCAGACCGACCCCGAAGGCGCGTTCCACGACGTCGTCGGTCCGGCCGCCGCCGACCCGGGCGGCACACTCGCCGAACACGACCCTGCCCTCCTCGACGAACACCTCGAGATGGAAGACCCCGTCCTCGCATTCAAGAGCCTTCAGTGAGCTCTCGACGACGGCGCGGGTATCGGCATAAAGGTCCGGACACTCCGCGGGCGGCAGTGCGATATGAGCGACCAGACCGCCGTTGTGGACCTCGATGAGATTCTGCAGGTAGCGGGAAATGGACAGTACCTTGATTTCCCCGCCGCGTATCAGGCCGTCCACCTGGAACTCCTGGCCCGGAATGAATTCTTCCACCAGCCAGGGGCCGCTGCCGCTCTGTGCAGCACTTTCCAGCGACGTTTGCAGGGACTCCGGACCGTTGATGAGGAAGGTATTCCGGGCCCCTCCGCCGTCGAGCGGCTTGAGGACGCTCGGGAAATTCACCGCGGCGGGCACCGCGTCGAGGTCGTCCACGACCGCGCAGCGCGCCGTCGGGACGCCGGCGTCCCGGACCCTGGACTTCTGTACCGCCTTGTCCCGCATCGCCAGGGTTCGCCGGGTCGCGGCGCTGCCGGATCCGCCGAGGTCGGAGATGACCGCGGCGGACGTCAGGCAGAACTCCAGTCCGCTGCAGACCGCGGCGAAGTCGCTGGTGAAGAGGTTGTTGCGTGCCAGGGCGGCCAGGACGCCCTCGGTGTTCGTCGGGTCGGGAACCACCAGGACGCGGGGCCGGGCCTCGGAGTTCCGGGCGGTCTCGGCATCGGCCGGGGCCACCACGCAGGTGACCCGGGCCCCGGCCCGTCCCAGCGCGGCGACCGCGCGGGTCATCCAGCCGACGTGGAGAACCTCAGGGGGCTGCGACATCTCATGACTCCCGGATGTGTGGATTCGGAGGAGATTCATCCCAGAGGGGAAGCGCGTTTCCCCGTTAATTCGCGTGCGCGACTATGTGTGAATGCGGGCAGCCGAAGAAGTCGCTGCCTGTAGATGGAAACAAAATCTAGTGTCCGGCCGCTCCGGCTGTCCATGTGATCAAGGTCACCGGGATCCGGTATCCGCTTGCCGGTATTTTTCGACGTGTTGGTCGATAGCGTGGTGACGCATGGTCAGGAGCCGTAAATAAGGCGACCGGCGCGGCCCTCCACGCCGACGGGCCTTGAACGGGGAAATGAATGAACCGAACGAAACCGACGCGGCTGATGCGATCCCTTCTGCCGCGGTCGCGAACGGTGTGGGTGCTCGCCCTGAGCACCCTGGCGCGCAGCATCGGCCACGGCATCGTCGTCACCGTCTCCGTCCTGTACTTCACCTACTCGGTCGACATCCCGGCCGCCCGGGTGGGTCTGGGACTCACCGTGGCGGCCGTGGTGGGCATGGTGGTGAGCATCCCCGCCGGGCACCTCTCGGATCTGCTCGGCGCCCGCACCGCATCCACGGCCTTCGTCCTGATGCAGGGGCTGACCCTGTGGGGTTACACCCTGGTGGGCGGGTTCGCCGGTCTGCTGGTCGCGGCGAGCCTGGTCGCCGTCGCCGAGTCGGCTTCCGGTGCGGCCCGCGGGGCGCTGGTCGCGCTCGCCGTCGAGGCGCCGGAGCGGGTGCGCACCCGGGCCTATCTGCGCTCGGTGACCAACGTCGGATTCTCCCTCGGCACGGTCGTCGGCGGCCTCGCCCTGAACCATGACACCCGCACGGTCTACCTGGCCGAACTCTTCGTCGGTGGAGCCGTGTTCCTGGCCGCGGGCCTGGTCTTCCTCGCTCTGCCCCACCTCCCCCCGGTGCCCCGCGCGGACCCGGGGGCATCCCGCTGGCTGGTCCTCAGGGACCGCCCGTTCGCCGTGGTGGGCCTGCTGAACGCCGTACTGATCATGAACTCCGGCATCCTCAACGTCGCCTTGCCGATCTGGATCGCCGAACGGACCGAGGCCCCCGCATCGGTCTTCGCGGCGCTGCTCCTCGTCAACACCGTCCTGGTGGTGCTCTGCCAGGTTCCGGTCAGCAGGGGGGCGGAGGACATCCCCGGCGGCGCCCGGGCGCTGCGCCGCTCCGGACTGTGGCTCGCCGCCTGCTGCGGCGTGTTCGCACTGGCGGCCGGTCAGTCGGCCTGGGTCGCGGTGGGCGTACTGGCCGTCGGCGTGGTCCTGCACACCATCGGCGAGCTGCTGTACAGCGCCGGATCCTGGGCGCTCTCCTACGAACTGGCTCCCGACCACGCGCAGGGGCAGTACCAGGGCATGTTCGGACTGACCACGCAGCTCGGCACGGCGGTGACCCCGGCGGTGACCACGGTGCTGATCGTGGGGTACGGCTGGGTCGGCTGGGCGGTGCTGGCCGCGGGCCTGGCCGCCGCCGGGCTGGCGGCCCCCGCCGTCTCCCGCTGGGCGGAGCGCTCCCGTCCGTACGCATCCCCGGTGCCCGTCGAGGGCTGAGGCCGACGTGCGGACCGGGCCGGATGGGGGAGCGGTGTCCAGGCGCTGCGAGCACGGCAGGGAGCACGGCACAGTCTCGAGTGGTGACCGGAGAACTCCACCGGAGCGCAAGGGGCCCGGCAGCACCGACCCTCGCGCCCAAGCCCTGCCGGGCCGCCTGCGCACCACACAGTCGCTCCGCTGACAGGCCTCCCGGGCAACCGCCCCGCGGGCCGCTGCCCGTACCGCCCGTCGGCCGGATCCGGTCACCGGCCCGTGCCGCACCGGCCCGTCCACAGCCGGCCCGCACACCGCGCACACCAACGCACCGATCGCACACCGCTCCACCCGTTTCAGGAGGACTCGCGTGACCAAGGAATTCGACCCCGACTTCGGCCTCACGGCCCAGGACTACGGACGCCACCGGGCCGGCTTTCCGCCTGCCCTGATGGAGCGTCTGAGCTCCTCCGGCATCGGCGTGCCCGGGCAGGACGTCCTCGACATCGGCACCGGAACCGGCAGCCTCGCCCGGCTCTTCGCCCGGTCCGGGGCCACCGTGACCGGCATCGACCCGGCCGCCCCACTCCTGGAGCAGGCCCGGGAACTCGACCGGGCCGCCGGAGTGGAGATCGGCTACCACGTGGCCACCGCCGAGCGAACCGGCCTGCCCGACGCCTCGTTCGACGTGGTGGCGGCCGGACAGTGCTGGCACTGGTTCGACGCACCGGCCGCCGCCGCCGAAGTGCGGCGCCTGCTGCGCCCGGGCGGCCGGGTGGTCATCGCCCACTTCGACTGGCTGCCGCTCCCGGGCAATGTCGTCGAGGCCACCGAGGCGCTGATCACCGCCTTCAATCCGGCCTGGACCATGGGCGGCGGCACCGGGCTCTACCCGCGCTGGCTCACCGACCTGGCCACGGCGGGGTTCACCGGCATCGAAACGCTCTCGTTCGACCTCGACGTTCCGTACACCCCCGAGGCCTGGGAAGGCCGCATCCGCGCCAGCGCCGGAGTCGGGGCCAGCCTGACACCGGAGCGTGTCGAGGAGTTCACCGCGCAGCTCGACGCGGTGCTGCGCAAGGACTTCCCCGGCGAGGTGCTCCAGGTCCCGCACCGTACCTGGGCGGTCACCGCCGTCGAGCGCGCTGCCGGGGAGCCTGCGTGACCCCCGCCCCGTCGGTGGCCCCCGGGGGAGCGGGGCCGGCACTCGCCGCTCTGCTCGGCGCCTTCCGCCCCGCGGGGCCGCCCGGCATGGAGGTACGCGAACGCCGCAGCCGGCTGGCCGACTTCGTCAGAGCCGCCGAACCCCGCTTCCACCGCGCGCCGCAGTCCGACCGCGAGCGGCTGCGCCGGCTGCTCGGCTGGGACGATGCCTCCCTGCATCGCTTCGTCGAGGCACCCATGGTGGTGCACAGCTCGACGCACGCGAGTATGAACGCCTTCGCCCCCATGGTGGCGTTCCCCTGGTTCGCCCTGCGGATCATGACCGAGGCCGCGGGACGGGCCGACGCGGGCGGCCACACTCATCTGCGCACCTTGCTCACGCACAACAACCTCAGCGACAACCGGTGGAAGCCGCACGTGTGGTGGCGGCTCGACGACCGCGGCAGGCTGGTGCGCCACCAACTGTTCAGCAAGCAGCCCCGCTTCAAGCACCGGATCCTGCTCCGCCAGCCCGTCCCGGATCTCTCCGGGACGGCCGCCGACGGATTCTGCGAGGCGGACCGGGAAGCGGTCGGCCTCGCCCGGTACACCACGAACTTCGCGTATTTCGCCACGGTCTATCGGCTGGCGCTGGAACGGCGCACAGAATTGCACGTCCCCGGCGGAACCGTGGAAATTCCCGTCGACATGATGAATGCGTTCTCCCTCGGCGGAAAGGCCTTCCCACGGTGGCGGGAGGCGCTCTATGATCAAGGCCTCGTCCTCCGGCGGGCGGGTGGCGACGACGAACTCCACGCACTCGACCGGAATGCGGCCGCCGGATGCGACGCACCGGACCCGCTGCACGTGAGATCCACCCTCTTCTGTCCCAACTACATCAACGTCGGGCACGCATTCCGCATGGGGCTGAGCGTGTCCATGGGAGCGGACCGGATGGCCTCGTACGAGGCCGATATGTCCGGGGTCCTGAGCACCTTCTTCCGGGCGATCGGCGAGGACGTCCCGTTCCCGCAGTTCCTCGGTGTGTCCGGTATCGACCTCGAGCGGCTGCTGCCGCTTCCCGACTCCCTCACGGCCCGGCTCGTGGAGGAGGGCGGCAAGCCGTCCCTCCCTCTGTACGTGGCTGTCCACGGTGACCGGCTGCGGCCGGCGCTCGACGCGGCGCTGAGCGAGCCCACGGGCTCCCTCGCTTCCGTCGTCACCCGCCGGGTACCGGTCCCGGCCTGATTCCCGCCAGGGCCCGGGCGGCCCTCCGCCCGGCCCCCGGCCGCACTCCGCAATTCCGCTGTGGAACCGCCGCGCCCGCGCGCGTACCGTCCCCGCATGAATGACGAACACCGTTCCGAAGGTGTTCTCCGCCCAGCTCGCAGCAGCTCGCGAAGCCTTTATCAGGCGACAGGAGAAAGCATGGCCGAGTACAAGGAATTCGGTATCATCATCCGCCGCGCCGAACTTGAATTCACGGAGGAGGACGGGGTTCTGGTCAGCCGCCCCGTGGGCCCTCACGTGGCAGCGGAGCACGTCTCCGTGGACATCGTCCGCATTCCCCCCGGCCGCAGCTGGAATCACACCCGGTACACCGAGGAGGAGACCACCGCGATCGTCTTCACCGGATCCGGAACGGCGCGGATCGGCGACCGCACCGAGACGGTGAACAAGGGGGCCACCGCCTATGCCCCCACCGGGCTGCCGATCGGCTACACCGCCGACGGCGACGCGGAACTCACGGTCTACTTCTGGCGTGCCCCGCTGCCCGAGGGCGCGAAGCGCGGCAGCGACCCCACGCTGTTCAACACCGTCCACGACTCCTCCGCGGGCATCCGGCAGTTCGCCGGAACCGGTGAGATCGCTCCGGTCGACAACGAACTGCGGGCTTTCATGAACTTCCCGCACTGGCCCGGCAACGGCTGCGCCCATCTGTGCATCAACACCGGCATGGCCGCCCCCGGCAACACGTTCAACATCCACGGCCACCCCGGGGCGGAGGACGCCCTCTTCGCGCTCGAGGGCCGCGGCCAGTTCTTCCTCGGTGACCAGTGGATCGACGTCGGGCCCGGCGACGGTGTCTACGCCCGCACCGGCGCGCTGCACGGTACTCGCAACCCCGACCGAGCGGACGCCGCACCGCTGTTCATCTCGGTCGGCGGACCGGCACCGTTCGACGCCGCTCTGTACCGCGCGGCCGGGCTCTCCCCCGAGGTCGTCTGACCCGGGCCCACGCCCAGGCGTGTCACCGGCCGCCCGCCGGCGCGGGCGGCCGTCCTCACCACGACCAACGACCGAAAGGGGCCGGACATGCCCGTAGTCACCGTCGACTGGTGGAGCGGTCAGGACCATGACCGTCGCCGCCGGCTCGTCCAGGAGGTCTCCGAGACCGTCTCCCGCATCGCCGACTGCCCGCTGCAGGCCGTCACCGTGATCGTCCGCGATGTCGAGCCGACCCACTGGGGAAGCGGCGGCACTCTCGCGGCGGACCACTGACACCGGCCGCCACACCGTCGTCACATCTCGAGAAAGGTCATTCCATGGGTCTGCCGGCCAAGGACGGCACGGTCGTCCGGGCACAGGATCTCGTCTACCGCCCCGTCGGGGGCTGCTCCGTGGCCACCGCGGTCGGGCCCGGCCTGGGGGCCGGTATCGTGCGCCTCGACGTCGTCGACGTGCCTGTCGGGGGCCACTGGGAGCCCGCCGACGCCCTCGAGGAGGAGAACGTCGTCGTCGTCTTCGCCGGCGGCGGGCACGCCACGTCCGGCACCGAGCGGGCGCCGGTCCGGCGCGCCGACACCGTCTACGCACCCACCGGCGACGGCTTCAGCCTCGCCGCCGACGGCACCGAAGGGCTCACCGCATACATCTGGCGCACCCGGCTGCTGCCCGGCCGCACCCCGGGTTCCAGCCCCCGGCGGTTCAGCAACCTGTGGGCGGAGGAGACTCAGCTGCGAGGCTTCTCCGGCACCGGCCAGACGTCCGCCTCCGACCGCACCGCCACCATGAACTTCCTGTTCTGGCCCGGCACCGGCACCCCGCAGCTGTGCCTGCACTGCGGGGTCATGCAGCCCGGCGAGTACTTCAATGTGCACGTCCATCCCGAGAGCGAGGAGGCCTTCATCGCCTTCGAGGGCCACGGACAGCTCTACCTCAAGGACCGCTGGATCGACGCGGCACCCGGCGACGTGCTCTTCGCCCCGCCGGGAGTGCCCCACGGCACCCGCCATCCGGAACAGGACCCGGCGGCCGGCCGGTTCGTCACCTGCGGCGGCCCCACCCCCTTCGACCCGGTTCTCTATCAACGGGCCGGTGTCCCGGCCGAGGTGAGGTGACGTCACGGTGTGCCGCATCTTCGGATACTTCGACGCCCGCACCACCCCCCACGAACTCCGGGCCGCCTCCGCCCTGCAGCGCCACGGCGGTCCCGACGCCCAGACATTCGCCACCGGGCCCGGCTGGGGCCTGGGCAGCAACCGGCTCGCCGTCACCGACCCCGGCGGCGGCGTTCAGCCCTACCGGCTCGGCGACGGGATCACCGTCGTCTTCAACGGGGAGATCTACAACCACGCCGAGCTGCGCCGGCGGCTCGCGGCCCGCGGCCACCAGTTCGAGGACGACTGCGACGGGTCGGTTCTCCCGGCTCTCTACGCCGAGTACGGCCCGGACTTCACCGATCACCTCGACGGCATGTACGCGGTCGCCGTGCTCGACCGGCGCCGCGACCCCACGCTGCTGCTGGCCACCGACGATCTCGGCATGAAACCGCTCTACTACCACTGGGACGCCCAGCGGCGGGAGCTCCACTTCTCCTCGGAACTGCCCGCCCTGCTCGCCTTCCGTGCGGTTCCCGTCGAGGTGTGGGAGCCGGGGCTGGACGCGTATCTCTCGACGAAGACCCCGTTCGGCGAGGAGACCATGTTCCGCGGCATCCGGGTGCTGCCCCCGGCGGCCACCGCGCACCTCGACCGTTCCCGGGGCCTGCGGATCGTCCGCCGGGACACCGCTGTAGTCCCGGCCGCACCCGAATCTCCGGCCGGCCCGGGCGCGCGGGTGCGGTCACTGCTCACGGCCGAAGTGGACCGGCTGGTCCGCGCCGACGTTCCGGTCGCCCTCGTCACCAGCGGCGGCCTCGACTCCGGTCTGGTTTCCGCCCTGGCCGCCCGCCGGGTCCCGGGGCTGCACAGTTTCAACATCGCCTACACCGGGACCTGGCCCGCCGACGAACGTGCCTTCGCCCGGGAGACGGCGGAGTGGAACGGCACCCGGCACCATCAGATCGAGATCGACCCGGCCCGCTTCCCCGAACTGCTGCCGGACGTGGTGGGGCACCTGGGCCAGCCCAACGCCGATCCCATCACGCTGAGCACCCGCGCCCTCTTCAGCGCGGTGCGCGAGGCGGGCTTCACCGTGGCGCTCACCGGCGACGGCGCGGACGAGGTGTTCGGCGGCTACGACAGGATGGTCACGGCGCTGCGCACCCCGCCCGGCCAGGACTGGGTGACCCGGTACGTCGACGCGCTGGCCGCGGTCCCGCGACGGCTCCGCAACGAGCTCTACTCCGCGGAGTACCGGCACTTCGTCGCCGCCCGCGGATCCGCCGCCGACCGCATCGCCGAGGAGCTCGGCGCGTCCGTCGGCCCCCGGGTCCGGACGCTGACCGAGTTCGAGTCCGGAGTCCGGATGCCCGCCTACCACCTGCGGCGGGTCGACCACCTGTCCATGGCCGCCTCCGTGGAGGTCCGGCTGCCGTTCTGCCAGCCGTCGGTGCAGCGCCACGCCCGCGCGCTGCCGGAGGAGGCCAAGGTGGCTGCACGGGGCGGCGGGAAGCGGGCGTTGTACGCCGCCGCTGAGGGGCTGCTGCCGCCGTCCGTGCTCCAGCGCCCCAAACAGCCGTTCACGCTGCCCGTCACGGCGATGCTCGCCCCGGGGCAACCGCTGCTGGAATACGTCCGGGAGCTGCTGGCACCGGGCCGGCTCGCCCGCAGCGGCCGACTGGACCCGCACCGTGTCGAACAGCTCTTCCAGGAACAGCTCACCCGGCCGAACGACCGTGCTGCACTCGCCCTGTGGGCGCTGGCCGTCCACGTGCTGTGGCTGGACCGGTTCTTCCCCGCGACGGCCACGGCGGACGCCTCCGCGACCGACCCGTCGGTGCTCACCGCGCAGGCGGCCGCCCCGGCACCCCCGGCCATCCGGCCCCCGGCGGCAGCCGCTCTCTCAGCTCTCCCGGGGGCCGCCCGGTGATGGGCCAGCTCGCCCAGGCGGTCGGGGCACCCTGCCCGACCCTGGTGCTCGAGGCCGCCGGGCTGCCTGCCACCGATGCCGCACTGCGTCCGCTGCTCACCGAGGTCCGCGGCCGACTCGCGGCAGCCGGTGCCGGGCATGTCCTGAAGATCGCTCTCCTCGCCCCCTCCCCGCACCCGCTGTTCGACTTGGACTACCGCTTCGTCCAGTGCCTGCCGGGCGGACCGGACGAGTTCGACTTCCTCGGCAGCTGCGGCCACTCCATCCTGGCCTCCGTGCTGGTCGCCGCCCGGCGCGGACTGCTGCCCGGGCTCGCACCGGGGGACCGGATACGGCTGCGCGTGCTCAACAACGGTGACCACGTGGTCTGCGAGGTCGACGCGTCGGCCCGCCGGGACGCCGCCTTCACGCTGCACTTCCTCCAACAGCCCGACACCCCGCTCCGCCGACTGCTGCTTACCGGCCTTCCCGTCGACCGGCTCCCCGTGGACACCGGCGTTCAGGACGCGTCGCTGGTCTCCCTGGGCAACCCCTATGTCTTCGTCGACGCGCGGGACCTGGGACTTCGGACCCGGGAGGAACTGTTCCACGCCGGTGACGAGATCTTCGAACGGATGGGCAGAATCCGCACGGCCGCGACCGACCTGCTGCGCTGGCCGAGCGGAAGCGTGTTCCCGAAGATCGCCGCGGTCGGGGTCTACGAGCCCGGCCTGCTCAGCGCCCGGGCGATCTCGGTGCCCCGATGGCACCCCACCCTGGCGTTGACCGGCATCACCTGTCTGGCCGCCGCGGCCTGTCTGGAGGGCACTCTCCCGGAGCTGCTGCAGCGGGAGGCCGCGGGCGGCGCCGGGCCCCCCGGGCCTGCCGCACAGCAAGGCACCGCGGGCCGCTCCGTCCGGATCGACACGCCCGGCGGCGCCGCCCGGGCAGCCGTCCACCTCGCCGACACGCCCGGCGGGCCCGTTCTGCAATGGGTCAGCGTGGGCCGCAAGCACGTCCGCCTGGAGTCGGACCCGCTGGACCTGACCTTCCGTGACATCTCCGTGGCCGAGGAGGCCGAACCGTGTCTTCCGCTGACGGTCTGAACGACCTGGCGACTGTTCCCACCCGCGAGGCGCTGTACGAGGACCACCGCCACCTTCTCGACCTGCTCCGGTCGGGCGCCGCCGAGGCGGACGACGCCGGGCGGCTGCCGCAAGCCGTGCTCACGGCGATGCGCTCGTCCGGCATCCTTGCCGCTGCCGTGCCCCCGGAGTACGGCGGGCCGGGAGGCGGAGCGCTGCTCACCAACCGGCTGATCGAACACGTGGCGGAGGCCGATCCGTCGGCCGCCATCATCCTCTACCAGCACTACGCGGTCAGCGCCCGGATCGGCGAGCGGGGGACTGCGGAACAGCGGGCCCACTATCTGCCCCGGCTCGCCTCCGGGGAATGGATCGCCGCCTCTGCGTGGAGCGAGAGCGGAGCCGGGGCCGACAAGCGCAACATCGCCACCACGGCCCGCCGGGTGGACGGCGGATGGATCCTGGACGGCGCCAAGACCTTCACCACCGGTGCCGGACTGGCGTCCTTCTACTTGGTGCTGGCGCAGTCCTCGGAGCCGGACGGCCGGGAGCTGGCCTACGGCACCGGCGGCCAGACCTTCTACCTCGTCGCCGCCGACAGCCCCGGCCTGGTCGCCGACGCCGGCATGGACCTGGTGGGCATGCGGGCCTCCGCCACGGGCTTCGTGGAACTCCACTCCTGCTTCGTCCCCGATGCGGCCGTGCTCGGCCCGGTCGGCGAAGCTGCCTCGATCATCGCCGAAGTCCGCGACTGCGGCGCCACCCTGGGCGCCGTCGCCGTCGGGATCGCCGAAGCCGCCCACCGGCTGGCCGAGGCGCACGCCCGCGCCCGCGGCCTGGACGGACAGCAGGCGGTCCGTTTCCGGCTGGCCGACCTGGCCGGCCGGGTGGAGAGCGCGCGGGCGATCGTCGAACGGGCGGGCCGCCGGGAGAGCGATGCCCCCGGCCTCACCACTCTGCGCAGCAAGCTGGTCGCTTCCACACTCGCCGAGGAGACCTGCCTGGAAGCCCAACGGCTGCTCGGCAGCACCGGTTTCCTGCGCAGCCACCCGGTCAACCGGCTCGCCCGCGACGTCCGCGCGGTGGGCTTGATGGGCCCCACCAACGACCTGTGCCGCCAACTCCTGAGCGAGAAGTGAGGACCGGACCATGGACGAGTACCCCACACCCGTGCGATACGACCTCGTGATCAGCGGAGGCCGGGTGGTCACCCCCGACGGCGTACTGGAGCGCACGGTGGCGGTGCACGACGGGCGGATCCACGCCCTGCTGCCGGCCGGCGCAGCACCCCCCGCACTCCGCACTCTCGACGCCGCCGGCCGGCACGTCCTCCCCGGTGTCCTGGATTCCCATGTCCACTTCCGGACACCGGGACTCACGCACAAGGAGGACTGGGCGCACGGAAGCCGGGCCGCGGCGGCGGGCGGCGTGACCACCGTCATCGACATGCCGAACACCCGCCCCGCACTGCACGATCCGGACGACGCGCCCGCCAAGGCCGCACTCATCGAGGGCACCTCGCTGGTCGACTACCGGTTCCACTTCGGCGTCGGCACCGGCACCGTGGACGCCCTGCAACGCCTGACCCCGCGCGTGGCGACATCGGTCAAGGTCTTCATGACGGGCCATCACACCGCTCCCGACGTCATCCGGGACCCGGTGCTGCTCGACCGGATCTTCGCCGTGGCGGCCGAGCGGGGCCTGCGGGTGGTGCTGCACGCCGAGGACGACGCGGTCTTCTCCCTGCTCGACGCGGACCGGCCGGAACCGAGCAGGTACGAGGCGTACGAGCCCGCGCGCCCCCGCACCGGCGGCATCGTCGCCGTTGCCCGGGTGATCGAGCTGGTGCGCCGGCACGGTACCGCGGCGCATGTCCTGCATGTGTCCAGCGCCGAGGAATGCGAGCTGCTGCTCGCCGCCCGGCGGACCGGGCTCCCGGTCACCTTCGAGACCACCCCGCACCACCTGACCTTCACCCGGGCCGACACGCGCAGGCTGGGGGCGCGGATCAGGCTCAGCCCGGCCATCCGCGAACCACGGGATCAGGACCGGCTGTGGGACGCACTGATCCACGAGGGGCTGGCCACCATCGGAAGCGACCACGCCCCGCACACCATCGAGGAGAAGACCCGGCCGCCCGCCGACGCCCCGCCCGGGCTGCCCGGGGTGCAGGAGTTGCTGACCGCGGTCGTGACCGGGATGCGCCGCCGCTGGCCGGACCGTCCGGTGGACGACCTGCTCGCGCTGGCCGCCCGGCTCTGCTCGACCCGCCCGGCGGACCTGTTCGGGCTCGGCCACGGCAAGGGCCGGATCGCGGTGGGCTACGACGCGGACCTCGTTGTGTTCGACGCCGACGCCACCTGGTTCCTGACCGCCGACGCGGTGCGTTCCAAGTGCGGCTGGTCGGCGTACGAGGGGTCGACGTTCACCGGCCGTCCCGACATCACGGTGCGGCGCGGCGAGGTCATCTGGGACCGGGCCACCGGCACCTTCGGCCGCCCCGACGGCCAGTGGCTGGACGCCCGCGCCCCGGCCGACGGGCTGCCCCCGGCCCCTCCCGGCCCGGCCCGGCAGTACATACCCGCCTGACACCGGCAGGGCGCGGAGCGGGGCTGCTCCGCCCGCTCCGCGCCCGTCGCTCACCTCGGCAGCGGCACAGTCACCCGGAGACGCCGGAACCGGACCTGCCGGGGCGACGGACCGCGGCGCGGAGGAACCTGCTCCGGAAGGCCGGGAAGCCGAACGGATGCGCCCGCTCACCCTGAGTGGTGCAGCGAGTGGTACAGCGGGACGAACCGGTCATAGTTCCGGGCCTCCGGCATCCACTCGCGAGAACTGGATCACATCAGGGCAGCATTTTGAGCCACCTGGGCAGTACTGTCACCGACAAGCTTGGGTTTTGCACGGGGCAGGTAGAAGGGATCGGGCAATGTTCCGCAAGGTGCTGGTCGCCAACCGTGGAGAGATCGCCATCCGCGCTTTCCGGGCCGGCTATGAGCTCGGGGCGAGGACCGTCGCCGTGTTCCCGCACGAGGACCGTAACTCGCTGCACCGGCTCAAGGCCGACGAGGCGTACGAGATCGGCGAGCCGGGACACCCGGTGCGTGCCTACCTCTCCGTCGAGGAGGTCGTCCGGGCCGCGCGCCACGCCGGTGCCGACGCGATCTACCCCGGATACGGATTCCTGTCCGAGAACCCCGACCTCGCACGGGCGTGCGAGGAGGCGGGCATCACCTTCGTCGGCCCGAGCGCCGACATCCTGGAGCTCACCGGCAACAAGGCCCGTGCCGTCGCCGCGGCCCGCGCCGCCGGTGTGCCGGTGCTCGGCTCCTCCGAGCCGTCGACCGATGTGGACGAGCTCGTGGGGGCAGCCGACGAGCTCGGCTTCCCGGTGTTCGTCAAGGCCGTCGCCGGCGGTGGCGGCCGCGGAATGCGCCGCGTCGAGGAGCCCGGCGCGCTGCGCGAGGCCGTCGAGGCGGCGTCCCGCGAGGCCGAGTCCGCGTTCGGCGACCCGACGGTCTTCCTGGAGAAGGCCGTCGTCGAGCCGCGCCACATCGAGGTGCAGATCCTCGCCGACGGCGAGGGCAACGTCGTCCACCTCTTCGAGCGCGACTGTTCGCTGCAGCGCCGCCACCAGAAGGTCATCGAGCTGGCGCCCGCCCCCGACCTCGACCCGGAGCTGCGCGCCCGGATCTGCGACGACGCGGTGAAGTTCGCCCGGCAGATCGGCTACCGCAACGCCGGCACCGTGGAGTTCCTGCTCGACCGCGACGGCCGGCACGTCTTCATCGAGATGAACCCCCGCATCCAGGTCGAGCACACGGTGACCGAGGAGATCACCGATGTGGACCTCGTGCAGTCGCAGCTGCGCATCGCCGCCGGCCAGACCCTCGGCGACCTCGGCCTCTCCCAGGACACCATCCGGCTCCACGGCGCGGCGCTCCAGTGCCGCATCACCACCGAGGACCCGGCCAACGGCTTCCGCCCCGACACCGGCATGATCAGCGCCTACCGCTCGCCGGGCGGCTCCGGCATCCGCCTGGACGGCGGCACGGCTCACGCCGGTACGGAGATCAGCGCCCACTTCGACTCGATGCTGGTCAAGCTGACCTGCCGGGGCCGCGACTTCGACACGGCCATCGGCCGCGCCGCCCGCGCCGTGGCCGAATTCCGCATCCGCGGTGTGTCCACGAACATTCCCTTCCTGCAGGCCGTGCTGGACGACCCGGACTTCCGGGCCGGCCGGATCACCACGTCCTTCATCGAGCAGCGCCCGCACCTGCTGACCGCACGGCACTCCGCCGACCGCGGCACCCGGCTGCTCACCTACCTCGCCGACGTCACGGTCAACAAGCCGCACGGCGAGCGGCCCCGGCTGGTCGACGCCCGCAGCAAGCTGCCGGCGCTGCCCGCGGGCGAGCCGCCGGCCGGCTCGCGGCAGAAGCTCGCGGAGCTCGGCCCGGACGGATTCGCCCGTTGGCTGCGCGAGTCGCCCACCATCGGCGTCACCGACACCACCTTCCGGGACGCCCACCAGTCGCTGCTCGCCACCCGCGTCCGCACCAAGGACCTGCTCGCCGTGGCCCCGGTCGTCGCCCGGACCACGCCGGAGCTGCTGTCCCTGGAGTGCTGGGGCGGCGCCACCTACGACGTCGCCCTGCGGTTCCTCGCCGAGGACCCCTGGGAGCGGCTGGCCGCCCTGCGCGAGGCCGTCCCCAACATCTGCCTGCAGATGCTGCTGCGCGGCCGCAACACCGTGGGCTACACGCCGTACCCCACCGAGGTGACGAACGCCTTCGTCCAGGAGGCCACCTCCACCGGGATCGACATCTTCCGGATCTTCGACGCCCTCAACGACGTCGGACAGATGCGCCCCGCGATCGACGCCGTCCGGGAGACCGGCTCGGCCATCGCCGAGGTCGCCCTCTGCTACACCTCCGACCTGTCCGACCCGTCGGAGACGCTCTACACGCTCGACTACTACCTCAAGCTGGCCGAGAAGATCGTCGACGCGGGCGCCCATGTGCTCGCGATCAAGGACATGGCCGGACTGCTGCGTGCCCCGGCCGCGGCCACCCTGGTCTCCGCCCTGCGCCGGGAGTTCGACCTCCCGGTGCACATCCACACCCACGACACCGCGGGCGGTCAGCTCGCCACCTACCTCGCGGCCATCCAGGCCGGCGCGGACGCGGTGGACGGAGCCGTCGCCTCCATGGCCGGCACCACCTCCCAGCCGTCGCTGTCGGCCATCGTGGCCGCCACCGACCACTCCGAGCGGCCCACCGGGCTGGACCTCCAGGCGATCGGCGCCCTCGAGCCGTACTGGGAGGCCGTCCGCAAGATCTACGCCCCCTTCGAGGCCGGTCTCGCCTCCCCGACCGGGCGGGTGTACCACCACGAGATCCCCGGCGGCCAGCTCTCCAACCTGCGCACCCAGGCCATCGCGCTCGGCCTCGGCGACCGCTTCGAGGAGATCGAGGCCATGTACACCGCCGCGGACCGCATCCTCGGCCACCTGGTGAAGGTCACCCCCTCCTCGAAGGTCGTCGGTGACCTCGCGCTGCACCTGGTCGGTGCCGGGGTCTCGCCGGAGGACTTCGAGGCCGAGCCCAACCGGTTCGACATCCCGGACTCGGTCATCGGCTTCCTCCACGGCGAACTGGGCACCCCGCCCGGCGGCTGGCCCGAGCCGTTCCGCAGCAAGGCCCTGGAAGGCCGCAGCGCCGCCAAGCCGACGCCGGAGGAGCTCTCCGCGGAGGACCGCGAGCAGCTGGACACGGACCGCCGCAGGACCCTCAACCGGCTGCTGTTCCCCGGCCCCACCAAGGAGTTCGAGGCACACCGCGACGCCTTCGGCGACACCAGCGTCCTGGACAGCAAGGACTTCTTCTACGGTCTGCGCCCGCAGCAGGAGTACACGGTCGACCTCGACCCCGGTGTGCGGCTGCTGATCGAGCTGGAGGCCATCGGCGACGCCGACGAGCGCGGCATGCGCACCGTGATGTCGAGCCTGAACGGCCAGATGCGGCCGATCCAGGTGCGGGACACCTCGGCGGCGTCCGACATCCCGGCGACGGAGAAGGCCGACAAGTCCAACCCGGGCCACGTCGCCGCGCCGTTCGCCGGTGTGGTGACGCTGACGGTCTCCGAGGGCGACCGGGTGGAGGCCGGCGCCACCGTGGCGACCATCGAGGCGATGAAGATGGAAGCCACCATCGCGGCGCCGAAGGCCGGCACGGTCTCCCGCCTCGCCATCAACACGATTCAGCAGGTGGAGGGCGGAGACCTGCTCGTCGACCTCGGCTGAGCCGACGGTCCTGACGGGCCGGCCCCGGGCCGGAACCGACGGACCGGGAGTGGGGTGCGGGTGTGGGCGGAGTGCCGCCGGCCCGCACCCCACTGCTGTCTGTCTGTCTGTCTGCCTGCCGCCGCGGCCGGCCTCCCGCCGGTCGGGCGTGTGCGCACCTCCGGTCGGTCGCGTGCGCGGCTGGGAGGCGGTCGCCCCGCACCGCACGGCCCCCGTGCCCGTCGTCAGCCCTCGGGGTCCCAACGGTCCAGTGAGAGAGCGTTCTTGGCGTGCTCCATGGACGCCTCGGAGGCGGGACGGCCGGAATTCTCCGTGGCCAGCGCCTGGTTGAGGGAGACGAACTCACGCATCCGCCGCTCGTAACGGGAGTACCCGGCACGGTGCTCGCCGTGCGCGTCGGCGAGGCAGTCGGCCAGTACATAGGCACCCACCAGCGCCAGGCTGGTGCCCTGCCCCGACAGCGGGGACGGGCAGTAGCCGGCGTCACCGAGCAGCGCCACCCTGCCCCGCGACCAGTGGTCCATCCGGATCTGGGCCATGGCGTCGCAGTAGAAGTCGGGCGCGTCGCGGGCGGCTTCGGCGAGACGGACGCCCTCCCATGCCAAGGACGCGAGCCTGTCGGCAATGAGGCCCCGGAGGGTGCCGTTGTCGCGGAGTTCCGGGGCCAGGGGAGCCGACTCGAAGCCGAAGGCGATCCTGAGCTCGGTGTTGTCGCGCACGGGCATGATGCCGAAGCCGGCGTCGCCGTCCCGCAGCCACAGCTGCCAGTCCTCCAGGCCGAGGAAGTTGTCCGCGCCGAACACCGAGAGGTAGCTGCCCAGGTGACGGGCGAAGCGCTCCTCGGGGCCGAAGGCCAGCCGCCGGACGGTCGAGTGCAGCCCGTCGGCCCCGACCACGAGATCGAACCGGCGGCACGCCGCGTGGGCGAACTCGACGTGCACGCCGAGTCCGTCCTCGTCGAGCGCGGTGACGCTGTCGCCGAAGAGGTACTCGACATCGGCGCGCGTGTGCTCGTGCACCATCCGCACCAGGTCCTCGCGCAGCACCTCGATGTCGTCGCTGTCGAGCCGGCCGCTGCTGAACGTGGCCTCGGTGGAGCGATCGATCTCCTGTCCGTCGGGGCCGAGGACCGACATGCCGCGCATCCGTGTGCGGACGCGGCGCGCCCGGTCCAGCAGGCCCATCCGGTCGAGCACGTCGAGCGCGACGCCGCGGACGTCCACCGCCTGACCGCCGGGTCGGGGAGCCGGGGCGCGTTCGACGGCGGTGACCCGGAAACCACGGCGGTGGAGCCAGTGGGCGAGCACGGGCCCGGCGATGCCGCCGCCGGAGATGAGAACGGTCTGCACGGTGAATCCTCCAATACGCTGTACGCGCACTGAACGTACGGCGTACGTGCACCCGCTTCAACTGGCTCAATGAGCCTTCTGTCCTAGGGCAGTTGGGCTCCGTCCGGCATCCTCGCTGCTAACCTCTGCGCTAGTACAGGACAGGAAGGCGGCGCGACGTGACGGAGCACACAGGACCATCCGGCCGGCCGCCCTACCGGCGCATCGTCGACGACATCCGGCGACGCATCCTCGACGGTGACCTGGCCCCCGGGGACCGGGTCCCCTCGACCCGACGGATCGCCGCGGACTGGGGCGTCGCGCTCGCCACCGCCACCAAGGCGCTGACCACCCTGCGCCTGGAGGGCCTGGTCGAGGCCCGCCCCCGGGCCGGCACGGTCGTCGCCGGAACCGCGCCCATCGCCCCGCCCCGCAGGCACGCCTCACCCGCCCCGGCCCCCGAACCGGAGCTCACCCCCGAACCGGAGCTCGCCCTCGACCGGATCGTCCGCGCGGCCATCGACATCGCCGATGCCGAAGGGCTGTCGGCACTCTCCATGCGCGGGGTCGCCACCCGGCTCGGCGTCGCCGTCATGTCGCTCTACCGGTACGTCCCCAGCAAGGACGATCTCGTCCTGCACATGGCCGACGCGGCGTTCGGCGAGGAGAGCTACCCCGACGATCCGCCCGAGGGCTGGCGCGCCCGCGTCGAACTGGGCGCCCGGACCTTCTGGACCCTCTACCGCCGGCACCCGTGGCTGGCCCAGCTCGGTTCCCTCACCCGCCCGTTGCCCCTGCCCCGTCTGATGGCCCATGGCGAATGGATGCTGAGCGCTCTCGACGGCCACGGCCTGGACCCCACCGTGCTGTTCGACATCCACGTACTGATCTACAGCCATGTGCAGGGCCTCGCGGTCCATCTGGAGCGGGAGGCGCACGCCGAGGCCGCCACGGGCCAGTCGGAGGACCAGTGGATGGACAGCCGCGCCCCCGACTTCGAGGGCCTGATGGCATCCGGCCGCTTCCCGGCCTTCACCAAGGTGGTCGGGTCCTTCGGCGAGGGGTACGACTTGCGTCTCGACGCCCTCTTCGCCTTCGGCCTCGGGGCACTCCTCGACGGCCTGACGCCCATCATCGAAGGCGGCCGGGGCCGCACGCGGCCGGCCACGGGGAATCCCGGAGTCCGGGTCGCGGGCTCGACGCCTTGAGCGATGTCCTGCTACCGGCGATGCTCGCCGCGCGGCCCGTCATGGTCCTGGGGTGCTGAGTGCTGTCGGCCTCGCGGGTGTGCAGGGGCTCTCGCCGGCGCCCTTTGATGCACGCCACCGGACCACGCGACGTCATCGGGTCCTCATAGCGCAAGCACCCCTCAGAACGGACGGGCGTACGGCCGCTCCCGCACCCGGTCGTACACCTCGCGCAGCCAGGGCTGACGCACCGCGGGCAGCCGGGCCAGGGTGTGCAGGAAGGCTTCCCCGTCGGGCCGGAACCGTTCCCAGGGATGCAGGGGCAGCGGATCGTCCCGGAGTACGCCGTCGGGCAGTCCACCCGTCACGGGAACGGGCAACCGTGCGCGGGGGAACGTCAGATGCAGCCACACATCGGCCGCCAGCGGCACGGCGGTGGTGGGGCCCGGCGGCTGCCACACCTGCCCGGTCTGCGGATGGCGCGGCACCAGGGCGATGTCGGAGGCCGGGCCGGGCGCCGGCAGGCCGGGCCCGGCCAGGACCACGCGCCGCGCGGGCCGCCCCGGCGGGAGCAGCATGTCGAGTGCGGGGCCGAACGTCTCCGCCGGCAGCCCGGCGGGGACTGCCACCGGTGTGCCGGCCGAAGCGGCCACCAGGTGGGCCAGGGACGTCCCGACCGCCGCCGCCCACCCCGGACTCCACGCCCCGGACGGTTCGACCGGCGGCGTGTCCTCCCATTCCTCAGCCAGCGCCTCCCAGGTGACCGTCGGGCGATCCGGGCCGGCGGGGAGGCGGCGCACGGCGCCCGGGTCGAGCCACACCGCCTGCCAGTACGAGCAGTCGTCGACGCGGGTCGCCACGGCCCGACCGCAGTGCACGCAGGCCAGGTTCGGCCCGTCCCGCCCGTCGAGCCCCAGGCAGTAGCCGTCGCACCGTTCGGGGATCAGGTCGACGGTGCCATCAGGAGTCGGGGAGAATGGTGTGATGAGGTCATATTCCCGTTCCGTCGTGCTGGTCTGTGCCGGAGTCCTCGCCCTGCTGTCCGGCTGCACCGCCGACGGCGCGACCCGCTCCGAGAAGCCCGTCGCCACTCCCGGCCCCACGGCCACCACCACAGCCGCCTCGGCGGACGCGGCCCGGCTCGCCCAGCGCTACCGGCGCGCCGGCGGACTCCGGCAGGTCTACGGAATCGAGCGGCGCGACGGCCCCGGCGGCGCACCGCTGCTGATCGTGCGGACACGCGATGCGGACGAAAGTGCCGCGACCTTCGACGAACTGAAGGGCTCGATCACGAGGTTCCTCGCCCGTGAGCAGGGCCTCCCCTTGCGGAAGGGGTACTTGATGGACGTCCTCGGCCCGGACGGCTCGCTCCAGCACCGCTTCGACGCCCGGCCCTGAGTTCCGATCCGAACGGCAGGCCGGAGGCCGAACGTCGGGGCCCCGGGCGCGGTGAGGCTCGTGCCGCGACCCGTGACCGTGGCGGCGCCGTCTCCCCGACCCTGACGCAAGTGTGGTGGTGACCGCCGTTCGTCAGGCTTCCCTTCGGCGGGTCTCCAGCAGGAAGCAGCCGAACTCGACGGCCCGCAGGTGGACCGCTGCGACCTCGGGGTCGGAGTACAGCTCCTCCAGCTCCTTCTCGAGAGCGGTGCGCCCGCCCGCCGACCGGGCCGGGGCGGAGCCATCGGACTCCTTGTAACGCCCGCCCAGAATGCGGCCGTCCGCGGCGTACGCCCGCAGCACGCGGCGGTCACCGCACAGGGCCTGCGGGAAGCCGGCCCCGGCGGGCCCGCCGCAGTCGTCGATGTGGATGAACACCGGACCCGTCTCGTTGTGCGGTCCCGGGTCCGCGCCGGTCTCCGCGGCCCAGCGTCGCAGCGGTGCGTAGGAGACCAGCGCGATCCGCTCGCCGGGCTCGGTCCGCCCGAAGCAGCAGCGGAGTGGGTTACCGCCCTCCGCATTCTCGGTCAGCAGCCGGGGAGGGTTTCCGGAGTCGTCCCGGTCGCGCAACTGCCGCAGCACATCCCGGGGAATCGCCCGGATCTCATAGCTCGTCGTCATGTGCTCATGCTGGCCCGCCGTCCCTGGCGGGCACCGGCGGCAATCGGACAGCGCGTTCGTCCCGGGGAACGGGCAGGGAGCGGCTTCACGGGCCCGGTGCGGGCGCATCGACGAGGTGCGGCTTCCGTCGGGACGGTCCGTCGTCCGTCGTCCGAGGACGTCGTCCGGGGTCCGGTGAGCGGGAGGAGGAGGTGAGGAGTGGCTGCGTCGCTCCGTTGGCCGGACCGCGGTCGGCGCGCCGGTCGCCCTCGGGACAATGGGGGCGTCCGCCGCAGGGTCCACGAGCCGTACCGGAAGCAGCAGACCGGACGTGTCGGGCAAAGGTGAGGGAAAGGTGCGCTCCGGGCGAAGTGGCCCCGCGGGTGCGGCGCGACAGCATCACCCGGAGGGGCGGCGTGCCCGGCGGCCCGTCGGCGGGCCGCCCGGATCCGTCGGGCTATCCCGCGGTTCTGCCCGGGATCCCGTTCCGGCGGCGCAGCTCGCTGAAATCGAGGGCCTCCTCCGTCTCCCGCTTCACCTGCTGCATGGTCTGGCGGGCCTCGGTGAGGACGTCACCGTGTTCCTGGACGAGGCTGTCGTAGATCGGCGCCTGGGGACGATCGTCGGCCGGCATGGGGGAGTGCTCCCTGAGATCGGGTACGTGGGGAAGGCCGTCCGTGGTGTCAGCGGTCGGCCGGAGAAGACCTTACGTGCCCGGAAGGCAACCGTGAGCACCGGACCTCCTCCCCGGAGGAACCGGGGTGCGCAGGACGCGCCGCGGAGCGCCGCCGGTCGCGGGTCTGCGCGCCTCGCGCGCCGCTGACCTGGTGCGATGCGCGAGGCGGGTGGATCGGGCCGCCTGCGCGGAACACCTCCGGCGCGCCGTGACGTTCTGCGTCTTCTGCCGGGTAGCAGGGGTGATGTCGGGTACTCGGAGGCTATGCCTGGATACACCGTTTCTCCGACGAAGAATCCTGTGCACTCCGCCCTGCGCGCGGCTCCGGACGGACCGGGGCGGCATCGCCGCCCGACGCGTCGTGCCGGACGCCGGCGGCGGAGGCTGTTCGCCTACCGCGACGTCGAAATCGTCGCGACCCCGGCCCCCTCTCCCGAGGACGCCCGGTGCCTGCTGCTGGTGCACGGCCGGTGCGTGATCGGCAACCTCACCTACCGGCTCTGTGAGCACTGCTCCACCGGAGTGATCACAGCGGCGGAGTTCTCCGGCGCGCTCCGGGCCGGTGGTCTGGGCACCCGGGCCATGTGCAGCCTGCGGGCACGCCATCCCGGAATCTCCTGGTGCACCGTGCTGCACCGCAGGGCCACGCGCGTTCTCATGCGCCGGCTGCGCATCCCTGAGACGTCGAGCAGCCCCTGCCGCCATCTCGCCGCCCGTTCTCGGTAGGCGCCGCACCTACGCTCTCGTCCGTGTCCGCCACACACCGCGGGTCCCGTCCGCGGTGTGTGGCGGGCCCGTTCGGCGAAGGCCCGCAGAAGGGCCCCCGAGGAAAGCCCTGAACTTGCCCTGAGGCGGGGGAGGAACGTCGGCGTCGGCACGCAAGGCCCTCCGGTCGTCCCGCCTCCGGTGGCGGTGAATCCGGCATGGCCTCTCCCGTGTGGCCTCGGCAGGCAACCTGCGGGCCTTCCCGGCGGTCCTCACCCAGGAGTGGGTGATCGGTCGTCCGCCTCGTGGGCACCGCGCGGTTCCCGCTGCGGTGCCCACCGGTAACCGGCCGGCCGTCGACCGCAACGTGTCGAAGATCACGGCATACCTCGGCGGATCCGCCCTCCCGGCTGGAGGCGCCCCCAACAGTCCTGGTCAGAGGGGTGTTTGCCCCAGGTCGGGGGTTCTCGGGAGGTGCCGGAAAAGGTGTGTCACGTCCCTTCATCAGGCTGCTTGCCATGATCAAGAGGCAATCATTCGGTAAAAACAGTTCAACTTCTTTCATGTGGCGGTCATTCTCTCTTCGTTCTTACTGACTATTCGTCATCCCCCACGAGGAGACCGAGTGATATCTGCCTCCCCGCAGCGCCGTCGCATCACCGCGGCGGCGCTCACGGCCACGGCGGCCATGGTCGCCGCCGGACTTGCCGGATCCGCTTCGGCGCAGCCGCTGTCGGCCGCCGAAGCATCCGCGCAGTCCAGTCGGGACAGCGCCATCACCCACGCCGAGGCGAACGTGGCCCGGAACGCCGCCGCGTTCGGCTTCGGCAAGGGCCAGGAGCTCAAGGTCAAGGACGTCGTCATCGACTCCGACGGCACCCAGCACGTCCGCTTCGACCGCACCTACCGCGGACTGCCGGTCGTCGGCGGTGACTTGGTGGTGCACCAGTCCCGCACCGGCTCCTACCAGGGCAGCACCCGGGCGAGCGAGGGGAAGGTGGCGGTCGAGTCCGTCTCTCCCGCCGTCTCGCCCAAGAACACCGCGTCGAACGCGCTGAAGCGTGCCGACGGTGTCCGCAACGCCACCTCCAAGCCGGTGCTCGTCGTCTGGGCGGCAGCCGAGGGCGCCCCGCGCCTCGCCTGGCAGACCACCGTCAGCGGCTCCGGAGCCCACGGCGAGCCCGCGGGCAAGGTCGTGGTCACCGACGCCGCCACCGGCCGGCAGATCGAGACCTATGACGCCAAGCACCAGGCGAATCGTTCCGGCATCGGCCGCTCGGAGTACACCGGGAAGGTCCGTCTGGACACCACCCGGCAGTCCAACGGCCGCTACGCGCTGAAGGACCCGAAGCGCGGCACCGTGACCAAGGACGCGCGCAACGCCGACGCCGACTCGGTGAACGCCTCCACCGGCAAGCTCTTCACCGACGCCGACAACGACTGGGGCGACGGCAAGAAGTTCTCCACCAACCGCGCCACCGCGGCGGTGGACGCCCACGCCAACACGGCCATGACGTGGGACTACTACAAGAAGAAGTTCAACCGTCGGGGCATCAAGAACGACGGCAAGGGCGCCACCGTCCTGGTCCACGTGGGCAACAAGTGGGACAACGCCGCCTGGGACGACGCGTGCTTCTGCATGATGTCGGGTGACGGCAACGGGTCCAACGACCCCGAGCAGGTCGACCTGGACACCATGGGCCACGAGATGACCCACGGCGTCACCAGCGCCACCGCCAACCTGCGCTACAGCGGTGAGTCCGGCGGCCTCAACGAGGCCACCAGCGACATCCTCGGCACCATGGTGGAGTGGCACGCCAAGAACCGCTACGACAAGCCGGACTACCTCTTCAGCGACCAGTCCACCCCGCCGTGGCTGCGCCGCTTCGACAAGCCGTCCCTCGACGGGGCCTCCAAGAACTACTGGAGCTCCCGGGTCGGCCAGGAGGACGTGCACCACTCCTCCGGCGTGGGCAACCACTGGTTCTACCTGGCCAGTGAGGGCAGCGGCAAGAAGAAGATCAAGGGCATCACCTACAACAGCCCGATCTACCGCGGCTCCTCCAAGGTCACCGGCATCGGCAACGGCAAGGCGTCGAAGATCTGGTACCGGGCGCTGACCCGCTACATGGTCTCCACGACCAACTACCACGGTGCCCGCAAGGCGACGCTGAAGGCCGCCGCCGACTTCTACGGCAAGCGGAGCAAGGAGTACAAGACGGTCGGCAAGGCCTGGGCCGCCGTCAACGTCCGCTGACCCCGGCACCTCCACGGTGCGGCCCCTTCCTCCTGTGAGGGGGCCGCACTTGGGCGTTCGGGTCGCTCCGCGCGACGCAGGGGGCCCGGCAGGCGTCTGCCTGCCGGGCCTTCGCGGTACCCGGTGCGGGCTCGTCGACGTCGGTGCACCGAAAGGAAGGCGGCACCGTTGCCGGAGTTCGCCATCCGGCCCACCGGACGGCCTCCGACCTCCCCACGCCTGTGGCGGCGACGGCCCGCACGGTGGACACCGCTGGAGGCTGTCCCGGATCTCCCTACCTGGAATGCTGGAATGGAACTCCGGGCAGCTTCCGGCATCCTTGGCGCCGAGTGCGCACCCGGCCCCCGGCCCGATCCCGGCCCGATCCCGGCCCGGTGACGGCTGCACGGCCGCACGGCTGAGGGGACACCGGCCGGTGGGCCGACGCCGTGGGGCGTGACGAGACGACAAGAAGGTGACGCATGAGCGAAGGTGGCGCATGACGGGGCGGAGCGAGCTGGAAGCGGTGGCCGCATTGCAGGACTCCTGGGACACGGCCGAAGGCTGGGCGCGGCAGGGCGACGCGGAGCGGGTCGGCGCTCTCGGCCGGGTGCTCGCCGAGCGGTACGAGGCTGCCGCGAAGGCGGTGCGCGGTCTGGACTCGCAGCTGGGGCACCTGATGCGGGTGCTCGCGCTCACGCCCGGCAGGCCCTTCGTGGAGCAGCTGCTCGTGCTGCACCGCGAGAGCCGGGAGCGTCCCGAGGGGATGCGTCCCCGCCTGCTCGCCTCCCTCATCGCGGAGGGGCAGCCCCTCCGGGACGCGGCGTACGTGCTCTCCGACGAGGCGACCAGGTCGGGCGACGAACTCAGGGCCTGTCTGTACCACGAGTTGCTGCTGCGCGGTGAGAACGCCGACGAGCTGCACCGCCTCGCGGGCACCGCGTTCATCGTTCCCGAGTGGCACCGCCTCGCCTGGCTGCCGGACCGGCTGGCCGACATGGAGTACGGCGGGGAGTTCCCCGGCCGCTCCTACCGGGGAGCCGTCGGTGTGGGCTACCCGGACATGGCGTCGCGGCAGTGGGTGGACGCGGCCGCGCGGCGCGCCGCCGCCCGGTACCCGGTGCACGAGTCGACGCCGGCGCATCTCGTCGAGGCCATCGGCGGGCCGCCGTCCGTCGGCGGATGGGGCGGCTACGAGGTCCGGGTCTTCACCTCGCGGGAACGGATCGACCCGGCGGACCTCCCCGGTGTGCTCGCCGGGCTGCCCATGGACTGCGTGGCCGGCCTGGGGGAACTGAGCCGCTTCGAGGCCGGGCCCTGCCCGCTGGACGAGGTGTGGCAGACGCTGTTCGCGACGGCCTCGGCCGGCGGAATGTACGCATCCGGAGTGCACGGTGCCTATGGGCGCCTCAGCGCCTGGCGCTCGATCGCCGGACTCGTCGGCGCGAAGCGGGACGCCGGTGCGGCGGAGGTGGAGCGGCTGGCAGCGGCCTGCACATGGTTGCGCTTCGAGGCCGGCACCGAGTGGTTCCACAACGAGATCAACGACTACGGGATCGCCGCCGTGGCGCCCGGTGGCCGCCGGATCGCCGTGCTGGCGGCCACGGACACGGACTGAGGCCCACCCTCCACGGCTCGTTGCGAGGGGCCTCGGAGCCCGGACTCCCGGGGGACTCCGTGCACCTCTCTCCATCGGATCTCGATCTGACGTATGACGAGTGGGCGACGGAGACGGCCGACCGGACCGTGCATGCCGTGATGCGGCCTGACGGCCGTCGGCGGACCTCAGCGCCGTTCGAGTGCTCCCCGGACGAATGCCGCCTGACCGGCGTGCTGGAGGTCGTCGGCGATGACGCTCACCAGCCGGACCCCGAGGGTCACCGGGGGATTCCACGCCTCGTCCACGACCCGGTCCAGCGTCGAACCGTGGAGCCCCCGCACGAAGCCGACCGTCCGCTCGTGCACGGCGTCGGCATAGCCCAGCAGCAGACCGGCGGAATCGACGCGTACCTGCCCGACCTGGCTGCTGGAGTGGCCGAAGCCGGTGGCATCCACGGGGAACGGCAGCACGAACCGCTCCGCCCACCCCTCGGCGCTCCACACCTGCTCCCGGCCTGCTGCGTCCGCGATGTGATCGTCCTGAATCCGGGTGAGGTGCCATACCAGCCAGGCGATCGAATTCGCTCCCGGATCGAGGCGTGCGTGCAGATCCTCGGCCGAAAGACCCTCGACGGCTCCGTGCACGGACTCCTGAATGCGTTCGAACGCATCGATGAGCAGGCCGGCGGTGTTCATGAGGCGGTCCCCGGTGGTCGTGGCAGGGGTGCGGACCCCTCACTGTGGCGTGCCTCGGTGTGCGGTGCCGTGTGACACGCCCCTCCGGGGCGGCAGCGGGCGGCATTCGCCCCGGAGAGGCCGCGAGCAGGCTCCGATGAGGTGTTCCGCGTGACGTGACCGCGGCCTGCGGGCGGGGCTCCGGTGCCGGGTTCCCGGCCTCCCGCTCACCGGTCTGTCGGGCGGTGTCCCCGGCACCCGTTCGGATGAGCGGGCGTCCCACGTCCGGCTCCATCGCACCCGTCAGGAGTACCGGCCCGCCGGAATCCGCAAGGCAGTCGGTCGTGCGGCACCGCACGGCACACGACGCTCCCCGTGAGCCACCGGGGTGAATTCCCCGAACCCGCTCTGGTTGCGGTGTTCGGACGCGCTGACATATTGGTAACGCTCGCGTCATTCTCCAGCCAGTCGGGAGAAGAACACCGGGCATGTCCCCGAGTAAGGAGTGAGGAATGCGCACCTCCGTCACAGTGTCTCTCCTGGCTGTACTTTCGGCTGCCACTCTTGGCATTGCGGGTTCGGCTGCTTCCGCCGAGGAGCTGCACACCCCCGCGAGCAGCCGGACGCAGGACGATCCCGCGGACAGCCGAATGCAGGATGAATACACGGATGGCCAGATGCAGGAGGAATCCGCGGACAACGGTCAGCGTGACGAGTCCGAGGAGAATGCATCGCGGCAGGACGAATCCGCCGAGAGCCGTGGACAGGAAGAATCCGCGGAGAGCCGCGGGCAGGACGAGCCCGCGGTCGAGAACTGGCAGGAATGGCCCGCGGGCAGCATTGAGTGTGCCAATGGCGAGCAGACCGTTTCCCCGTCCGTCGGCGGAGTCGTCGGCGAGGCGTCCCAGGAGCCGCAGGGGTCGGTCGTGTGCCAGCTCGGTGAGGGCAATTCGGCCGTCACCTACCAGCCGAGCATCTTTTTCGTGAACACCGGCACGATCGCCATTTCCCCGCCGCCGACCCAGGCCGCCTCGGCCCCGGCGCAGGACGCCTCCGCCCCGGCGCAGGCCGCCTCCGCCCCGGCGCAGGACGCCTCCGCGCCGACCCAGGACGCCTCCGCTGCGGCCCAGGCCTCGCCCGCTCCGGCCGCCTGAGCGGATCCCCGCACGCCCGTCCGCAGGCCCTCACCTCTTCCGTGAGGGCCTGCGGCACGTCCCGTGGGGGTCGGTCCACTGGGCAGTGCGGCGGTTCGAGCCCGGGGGCGGGGCCAAGGCCTGCCGCCGTCCCCGGGGGTGACGGGCGAGGGTCAGCGCAAGGTGTTGCGTGCGGCGGAGAGTGACGGCATGGCGCCGGCCGATGCTGCGGACGTGCCGCACAGGGCTTTCGACACCAGCTTCTCGAAGTGCGCGCCCTGCGAGGAGTCCTCGCCGTAGGGGTTGACCGACATCGCCAGCCGGTGACGGCCGTTCTCACTGCCGAGCATGACCGTCGAGTATCCGTCGATGCCGCCGAGGTGACCCCACCGCGGTCCGCAGGAGGTCCGCATGCGGACCACTCCGAGTCCGTAGTCCGCGTCCAACTCGGGCGCCGGAACGGTCCTCTTCATCTCCTTCAGCTGGGCGGCCGGCAGCAGGCGGCCGCCGAAGAGCGCAGCGAAGAAGCGGTTGAGGTCCCGGGTGGAGGAGATGCCGGCGCCGGCCGCGTTCGCGACGCTGGGGTTGAGGCGGCTGATGTCCACCGGCCCCTCGGGCAGCGGCAGATAGCCCTTGGCGTGCGGTCCGGGGATGCGCGTGGAGGTGTTGGGCATGCTGGTGTCCGTCAGCTTCAGCGGGCGGATGATCCGCCGTTCCACCTCGCGCTGCCAGGTCCGTCCCGAGACCTTGTCGATGAGCATCCCGATGAGAAGGTAGTTGGTGTTGGAGTACTTCCAGCCGCGGCCGGGCGGGAAGGAGGGGGCGTGCCGGCTCGCGATGTCGGCCAGCTGCTGCGGGCGGTAGCTCTTCCAGCGGCCCTCGGCCAGGTACCGGCGCAGATCTGCCTCGTTCTCGATGGCGAACTGCGGGTCGTTGGTGTAGTCGAAGAGTCCGCTGGTGTGATTGAGCAGCTGCCGGACGGTGATCTTCCCGGCGTTCGGCACCACGCCGGGCAGGTACCGCCCCACCGGGTCGTCGAGCCGGATCCGCCGCTCTGCCACCAGCTGCAGGGTCACCGTGGAGACGAAGGTCTTGGTGACGCTCCCGATCCGGAACCTGCCGTCGGCCGGGGCCCGTTCCCCGGTGGCGAGATCGGCCTTCCCGGCGGCTCCGCGCCACTCGACCCGTCCGCGGTCACGCAACTCGGCGAGCGCCGCCGTCGCGCCCGCCTTGTCGACCAGGGCCTTGAGTTCCGGCCCCAGATCGGTGGGGCCGCGCCGGCCCTCGGACACCGGTGCCGGTGCGGCCGGGGCGGCCGACGCCACCGGCGCGAACGCCGGCAGACTCGCTCCGGCCAGTACCAGAGCGCACACCCGGAGTCCGATACGCCGTCGCACCGATAACTGCATGTCGGTCATGTGCTTCCCTCCCGGGGCCGGATGGTCGGCCCCCTCACGCCAAGGTTCTCAGCCCGGGCCCACGCGGCGCGTCCTCCCACGGGAGCAGACCGCGCTTCCACCTCAAGGAGGATCCCGGACCGGTCGGGCGGGTCCGGCTGATCGCCGGGACCCGCCCCGCCCGGCCCTCCCGCGATCGGCGGACCGCCGCCCGGAGGGCCGTCGAGCCCGGCGTGTCAACGCGTGGCCGAGCCGAATGCCTTGGCGAAGTCGTTCGCCGACTGGTCGACGCCGCTGCACGTTGCGGCGGCCCGGCCGCCGGAGCCACCGGGGCACGCCTTGTCGCGGCTCGCCGACCACATCGACACCCATGCCATGTCCTTGGACCGGGCGAAGCGGGCGACCTTGGCCGCGTCGGCGACGGTGAAGACCTCTTCCTTCACGTCGTTGACGCCGATCATCGGGGTGACGGCGATGTGCCGCCAGGTCTCCGCGTCGGAGGTGCCGAGGACGCCCTTGAGCGCCTTGTGCGTGTTCTCGACGGCGTCGATGGCGTAGTCCCCCATCCTGCCGTCCGGGTCGGGTGCCGGGGACGCGCCGTAGTTCATCGCCATCACGTTGACCGCGCCGATGTCGACACCGTGCGACTTCGCGTTGCGCAGCAGCGACACGCCGTCCGGGGTGAGGCCGCGGGGCAGCACCGGCAGAGTGAACGACACATCCAGGCCCGGGTGCGACTTCTGCAGCGCCGCGATGGCCCGGTTCCGCCGGTCGTTGCCGGCGTCGTCGGCCAGCGCACCGTTCTCGATGTCGAAATCGACCCTTTTCAGCTTGTAGTGGTCGATCACCTGGGAATAGGCGGAAACCAGCTTCGGGACGGACGGGCACGACCTGGCCAGCTCGTGGCCGCTCTGGCCGCCGAAGGAGACCCGGACATCGCCGTCGGCCGACCGCAGGTCGCCCAGTTTCGCCGCCACCCGGTCCCGGCCGAGCGGGGTGGAGCCGCCCCACGCCGGTGTGCAGCGGCCGCTCGGCCCCACAAAGGCGAGGGTGTAGTCCTTCACGCCGATGGTCCGTGCGGCGCCCGTCACATCGAAGGACGCCGCCAACGAGGTGTCGACGTACGGGGCGAAGGGCACGGACACCGGCTTCGGCTCCCGGGGGGAGGGGGCCGAGGACGGCGGATCGGCGTCGTCACGGCCGGTGGGAGCGGGGTTCGCGGCCGGCGGCCGGTGCGCTGCCGTGTCGCCGTCGCCGCTCAGGGCCCACGCCGCACCGCCGATCACACCCGCGATCACCACGGCGCCGCCCGCCAGCCATGCGCCCCGGGCCAGGCCCCCCGTGGTGGACCGGCGGGATATCGCACCGTCGGTATCGGGCTCGCGGGCCGCCGTTCCGTGGCGTGCCTTGCGCCGTCGTCCGGTGGGGCGTTGGGGCGGGAGGGAGGTCATAAGACCCTTTCGGCAGGGGGTGGTGCAAGATTCACATGGTAGTGCGGCGTCCTGTCGCGTACCCCGGGATCGGCCGGACGCCGCCGGACCAGCGAGGATCACCCGCCGACGGGAATGCGCAGTCGCGTCGCTGGAGCTGCGGAGCCCGCGGGCCGTCCGCGCGGGGAGCCCCGGCCCGCATCCGTACCGCGGTCCGGCGCCGAGCACCGGTTGCCCATCCGGCGGTGGACACCCCGAGGACGGCTTCCCGTCGGAGGACGGGCAGGGATCCCCGGCGCGCGGCGGGCGGAAGCGGTAGAAGGGAGGTCATGACCGAACCCCACAGCACGCACCACATCACCATCACCGGTGATGAGGTCACGAAGGTCTTCACCTCCTGGAGCCGCGGTGAGCCGCTGCGGGAGTGGCGGGGGCTGACCCTGCTGGACACCTACGCTCCGGGGCTCGCCCCGCGGCCGATCGCGGCCCGGCTCGACTCCGAGCCGCCCGCACTGACCATGACCCGGATCGACGGCACCCCGCTGCGCGGAACCACCTGCACACGGCGGTCGATCCGGGCGCTCGCCGATGGCCTGACCGCGCTGCACGACGCCGTGCCCGCCGGTGTGCTCGCCGAGGTCCCCCGGAGTGCGTGGAGCGCGGACCGCGCCGACGCACGCGTCCGCCGCTGGATGGCCGGGCGCCCCGCCGTGCCGCGGTCGCCGGTCGTCGGCAGGGCGCTCGCGGCGGGGGAGACGTGGCTGGCCGTCAACCGGCTGGAGACGGTGTCCGGGGCCGACGCGGTCCGCCCGGTCTTCGGGCACGCCGACGGAAACCTGGCCAACGGTCTCGACGACGGCCGCACGGTCCGACTGATCGACTTCGAGGACTCCGGCCGCAGCGACCGGGCCTTCGAACTCGCGGAGATCGTCGGTCATCCCTCCACCTGGGTCGACACCGCCGGATTCGATGTGCCGTCCTTCCTGGCCCGGTTCGACCTCCCGGCTGCCGAACAGGCGCGCCTCGAGCACATCCGCCGGCTCATCGCCCTGCTCTGGCTGGCAGCTCTTCTCGACGATCCGGGGGCGTGCCGCCGCAACCCTCCGGGAACCGATGAGCGCCAGGCCCGGCGCGTGCTCGCTCTCCTCGAATGAGCTCCGGATGGGGCCGACTCCGGAACGGAGCCGTGGTGCTTTGCCCCTGGTACGGCACATCGGCCGTGATGTCCGCATGCGCCAGTGCCGATCGCCTCATTCCTCGGTGAAAGAGTCCCACCCGATACCAAAGGCCGGGAAACGGGCACGAGGTGCGGGGGTCGATCAAGCCGGACCGGCTGCGCGAATCGGAATTCACGCAGCCGAACCGGCCGGTGATCGCGTACCGCGAGGCCGAAATCCCCATAACAGTGGATTGTCCTCGCGGGCGCCGGATCATTTGGGGTCGTGGTGCCGTTGATGTCGGGAATGGGGAATCCGAAATGATGCCGACTGGTTATCGAATCGCAGGCGCGGGCCTGGTTTTCACGCACTCGGCCCCGGCTATGTGCAGGACATGAGCGATACCCGCGAACCCATGCCCGCAAACAGCCCCTATGGCGCCTATGACCGAAACCACTCCGGTGCCGGTGCACATCGGACGGCCTTGGTCCTGCACACGATCGGTGATGTGGCCGCAGGCTTCCTGGGGCTGTGGATCCTGCTGTACCTGCTCGAAGCCAACCAGGGGAATGTCTTCGTCGATTTCGTGCACGGAGTGGCCGACTTGCTCGCCTGGTGGTCCCAGGACATCTTCACCATGGAGAGCGAAGGCGTCCGTGTTTTCCTCAACTACGGTCTCCCGGCGGCTCTTTATCTGCTGATCGGGCACGGGGTCGCCGCGCGGGTTCGCCGCGTCTGACCCCGGACCACCGCCCCCCTCGGATCCGGCAGAAGGTCCGCGATCGTGTCACGCGGAACGATCGCGGACCTCTGGCCCCCCGCCCCTGGGTGGAACCCACGGCTGCTTCCGGTACCGCCCTGTCCTCCGCGTTCTTTCCCGGTCGACGAACCTGAGCATCCCGGGCCCCGCTCGCGTCCGCCTCGCCGACGAAGAGCCTTCGCCCGAGCGCCGGTCGCCTTCGCCGGACGGCCCCCTCCCGCGCCGGAGCAGCCGCACCGTCCTCACGACCTGCGGAGCCCCGCGAGCGCCGGGCCGCGGACACCTTCTCCTCACCACCCGGACACCGCCCGTTCCGCGGATCCGCGCATCCTCCCGCCGTCGTGCTGCTGTGCCGCACCACGTCGGCGAGAATCCTGGGCCCAACCCAGGTGAACAGCAGTCCCCGTCCGCGTTTTCCCTGCCCAGGTGGGGGATGCGAGCAAGTCCCGCGCGGCGGCTCGACTTGACGCGGGAGTCCCGGAGGATCAATCTCCTGACCAAGAGTTCGAGGGCACCCTCGCAGCTCCGTCGATGCCGGTGGTCCCCACCCGGCCGTCGGCGCCTGTCCGTGCACCGTCTCCCCATGTGAAGGTCCCGCCAGCGACATGCACCGCCCATCGAGCAGCCCGGTGTGTTCACACCCGCTGCGATTAAGGGTGCCGACGTCGCCCCTCACCCCCGCAGGACCTGTACGTGACCCACCCGCACGAGGAGACCCGTGTCCGACCCCCTGGCCGCGCCCGACGACTCACCCCTGTCGCAGGCCTTCCGCGAGCTGTCCGAAACGATGCGGACGGACCTGTCGAACGCCCTTCGCGACCACGCCGACAGCGAGGCGCCGCTGCTGGAACCGGGGACCGACGCCGACTCCCCGCCGGCCCTCGCCCTGGACGGGTTGTACGAGGCCTACCTCCGGGCCTATGCCGCGCGCTCGCGCAGCCGGACGTGCCGGCACCTGACCGCGGTCCTGGGGGACACCGTCCGCAACGGCAACTCCACCCGCTCCCAGGACTTCGACGAGCACGCCGACACCTGTGAGAACTGCGCCCGGGCCCGGACCGACATCGTCGCCATCCGCACCGGGGAGTACGCCTTCCTCTCGGCGGTGCTGTCGGCGGGCACGGCCGACGGGCCGTCGGACCGCCCCGCCGCACGGAAGGCCGCCGCCTCGAAGACCTCGGCCCCGCCGGCGCCCGAGACCAACAGGACCTGGCCGGTGGGGCTGTTCGGAACCTGGGACGGCGGCCGGCGGTTCCTTCCCGCCACCCCGGCGGGTCTCGCCGCGGTCGTGGCCGTCGCGGTGGTGGTCACCACGGTGGCCGCCGTGGGCGTCACCGTCCACATCCTGACGGACGACACCCCCGCGCCCCCTGAGCCCCTGGCCCGGGAAACCTTTCCCGTCCCCGGGACGACGGCAGCCGCGCCGACCGCCACCCGCACCGTCTCGGCGTCCCCGAGCCCCACCCCGAGCCGCACCACGGACAAGCCGCGTGAACGCCGGAGCAGCAAGCCGGCCGCTGAGGCCGTCGCTTCCGCTTCCTCCGCCTCGCCGACCGCTCCGGCGGGGTTCCAACTGGTCAACCGGGCGACGGGCCTGTGCGTGGGGATCGTGGACGCCGCCAAGGACGAGGGCGCCATGCTGCAGCTCCAGACCTGCGACACCTACGACGCGGCGCAGCGCTGGCGCCGTGACGCGGCGAGCCAGGGCAACACCTACGCACTGCGGAACACGGGCAGCGGAAAGTGCCTCGACGGGACGTCCGGTGGGGGAAATGTCGTCCGCGTGGTCCAGCAGAAGTGCGCTCCCGCCGAGAGCCGGCCGTCCCAGCTGTGGACCTTCCAGCCCGAACCGGATTCCTCCGGCTACCGGTTGCTGTTCGTTCCACAGGTCAGCGACACCGACTACGCCTCGCATCTGTTCGGACCCGAGGACTGGCACGAGAGCAAGCCGCCGGGGAAGGGGACGTACCTGGCGCACCAGCCGAATTACTACAACTCCGCGAGCTTCGTGTTCACCATGCGCGACGGGGCGTGACCGGAATTCCGGTCACGGCCAGTGGGTGAGGGGCGAGGCTTCGCGGAACTGGCGGGGCCTCGCTCGCAAGGTGGCCGGTGCTCCGCCCTTCCGGCCGAGGCAGGAGAGAGGGGGGCCGGGAGCGCGGTTGCGGCGGCCCGCGATCGGCGCACACTGGAATAGGACGGCTGCACCGGAAGGATTGACGTCATGGCCACCATTCGCCGGCCCACCGAAATCGAAGCCTCCGCCATCGAGGTCTACCGCATCGAGCTCGACGACGACGAGCAGAAGGAGCTCCTTGCGGACCCGGAGAAATTCATCAGGGGCCTTCTGGAACGGGATGGTTACACGGTCAACCGAGTGCTGATCGATACGCGTATCGGGGACGCGGAGGGGTGTCCCGGAGGCTCCTACGAACTGGTCCACCTCCTCTCGCCTCCCCACCGGCGCTCCGATCACGCCCTGCGCTGCATTCCTCTCAAGTGACGCCCTGCCTCTTCAAGTGACGCCCTGCCTCCCACGTGACACGGAGCCGGGACTCCTTCCTTACCGGGCGGGCCGGGTGACGGTGCCGCACCTCTTCGGGATGCGGCACCGCGGTCTGAGGTGATGGCCGGGAAGCAGTGGTACCGGTCCGGGCCGCCGACGAGGGTGCCCTGTGCGAGACGCCCCGTGCGAGGGAGAGGCCGGACCATCCTCCCGTCGGGCGGAGGGGCTGCCTCCACCGATGCGTACGGTTTCCTCGCCGTGTGGCGGCTCCCCATGGAGTCGTGGTTCCTCGACGTACCCCCATTTCTGAACGGCGCCGGTGCGGAGTGTCGCGCGGCGCCGTCGCTGATCAGCGCCCGTCCCGCATGGGGCGTATGCGGGGGTGTTCCCGGATGCCGCGGCTGCCCGCGCGACGGTTCTCTCCGGGAAGCCGGCGCCCGGGCCGAAACGGAATCCTCCGTTTCTGCCGGCGCCGCCAGGTGGATTCGGCCAGCCTGACTGAAACTGTCTGATTCTCGATGCCCGGTGTTCGAGATTGCGCATGGAAGTGACAGTTTCGTTGTGCTTCTTGGCTGATGCGTGCCAACATGCTCAAGGTTGTTGATCACTGCTCAGGGCTGCGGGTGCAAGGGGGACATGGGCGTGCGCCACTTCAGGATTCTGGTGGCTGCCAACGGAATATCCGCGTACGGCAGTTATCTCAATCTGGTGGCGCTGAATGTATTCGTCTACCACCTCACCGAAAGCGCCTTCCTGGCCGGCCTGTTCATGGCGGTCCGGCTGCTGACGAGTGTGGCGGCCGGTTTCGTCAGCGGAGCGCTCGTGTCCCGGGTGGACCGCAAGCGGCTGATGATCGGCGCCGACCTGTCACAGGCGACGGCTCTCGTCGCCATGCTGCTGGCCCCCGAGAGCGTGGACCTCGCGGCGCTGTTCGGGCTCGCGCTGATCGCGGGTACGTGCTCGACCCTGTCGCAGGTCTCGCTGCGCAGCAGCATCCCCGAAATCGTCGGGGCGGAGCACCGGGCCAAGGCCAACGCCAGCCTGGTGACGGCCCGTTCGCTCGCCATGATCGCCGGATTCGCCTCCTCCGGCGTGGTCGTGTCGGAGTGGGGCTACACGGCGGCCTTCGTGCTGGACGCCGTCACCTTCGCCGTCTCCGCGCTGGTGCTGTCCCTGCTGCCGATCAGGACCCGCGCCGAGGCACCCGCGCCGGAGGAGCCGGAGCCGGCGGAGGGCACCGGAAAGCCGCGGTGGGCCGCCCTGGTCCTGCTGCGCTCGATGCCGCTGGTCGCCCTGATGATCGCCGTCCGCGCCGCCGACGGCCTGGGCTCCTCCTCGCACAACGTCGCGCTGCCGGTCTACTCGGCCGGCCTCGACCCGGCCGATCCGGCCGTCTTCATCAGCCAGTTCTGGGCGACCTGGGCCCTGGGCAACATCGCCGCCCAGGTGGTGCTGGAGCGCTACGTCAAGAAGGCGGGACACACGCCCGGCGAGCGGGTCTTCGCGCTCGGCGCCTGTGTGATGTCGCTGATGTTCATCCTGGTCTTCTCCGGCCTGCCCACCCCCCTGGCCGTCGCCGTGGCACTGCTCGCCGGAATGGCCGACGGGCTGACGGAGATCGCGTACGTCTCCCGGCTGCAGAGCACCCCGGACGAGCAGCGGGGGCGGCTCTTCGGGCTCTCCGCCTCGGCCGAGAACGCCGGCTTCGGCCTCGGCATGCTGGTGAGTGCCGCCCTGCTGGAGCGCTTCACGCCGCTCCAGGTCGTGGCCGCCTTCCACGGTTCGGCCATCCTGCTCTGCGCAGGTCTCCTCGTCCTCCTGGTCCGGCGCGGTGCCGGACAGCGCCGCGCCGCGGCCTCCGGCGTGCCGGAGCCCACGGAGGCGCGCGGTCCGGACGGTCGGTCGCGGACGGCCGAGGCGTCCGGGGCGGCGCCGCCGTCCGACAAGCGCAGACCGGACCGCGCGTCACGGAGCGCCGCGACGACCGGGGCGGTCGCGCCACCGGACGGCCGCGGCCCGGACAGCGAACGCACCTGACCCCTACCCGGAAAGACCCCACGGACATGGCACTCCCTGACGACCGGCGTGTGGCCGTGATCGGCCTCTCCTTCCGCTTCCCGGGCGCGGACACCCCGCACGACCTCTGGCGCCTGGTGCGCGGCGGGGAGAACCACATCCGGCGGTTCACCGCGGCGGAACTCGCCGCCGCCGGCGCGACCGCCGAGGACTGCCGGTCACCGGAGTTCGTCGGAGCCAGCGGCGTCCTGGAGGACGTCGCGTCCTTCGACGCGCCGTTCTTCGGGATGAGCGCCCGGGAGGCCACACTCACCGATCCGCAGCAGCGGATGTTCCTGGAGTGCGCCCACCACGCGCTGGAGAACGCCGGCTACCCCCGGGAACGCGGGGGAGCCCGTACCGGTGTCTTCGCGGCCACCGGCTACCACCTGTACTCCCTGCACACCTACCTGCTCAACAACGTCCTGCCGGGGCAGACCGGTGACGACTGGGTCACCCGGATGCAGACCACCGTCGGCAACTACGCCGACTTCACCGCCACCCGTACCGCCTTCCGGCTCGGTCTCACCGGTCCGGCCGTCAACGTGCAGACGGCGTGCTCCAGTTCGCTCGTCGCCGTGCAGCTCGCCGCGCAGTCGGTGGTCACCGGGGACTGCGACATCGCGCTCGCCGGCGCCGCCGCGGTCCATGTGCCCCAGGCCCTGGGCTACCGCTATGTGAAGGGATCGATCCTCTCCAAGAGCGGCCGGTTACGCCCCTTCGACGCCGGGGCGGACGGCACCGTCGGCGGCATGGGGGTCGCCGCCGTGGTCCTCAAGCGGCTGGACCGCGCCCTGGCCGACGGCGACACCGTCCACGGCGTGATCCGCGGCTGGGGCGTCCGCAACGACGGTGCGGACAAGGCCGGGTTCACCGCCCCCACCGTCTCCGGCCAGCGCGCCACCATCCGCCGGGCACTGGACGTCGCGGGAGTCGGCGCGGAGACGATCGGCTACCTGGAGACCCATGGCACCGGCACGTTCAAGGGCGACCCGATCGAGTTCGAAGGGGCCCTGCTCGCCCACCGGGACGACACCGACCGGACCGGCTACTGTGCGCTGGGCTCCACCAAGGCCAACATCGGCCACCTCGACGTGTGCTCCGGCCTGGCGAGTCTGATCAAGACGCTGCTGGTGCTCCGGCACGGGGAGATCCCGCCGATGGCGGGCTACTCCCGGCCCAACCCGGCGCTGCCGCTGGACGGCAGCCCCTTCTACATCCCCACCGAGGTCCGCCCCTGGCCGGAGCAGGACGGCCCGCGGCGGGCGGGGGTCACCTCGCTCGGCGTCGGCGGCACCAATGTCCACCTCGTGGTGGAGCAGGCCCCGCCGCCCGCGCCGCGGCCCACCGGCACCGCACCGGCCCCCGGCCTGCTCCTCGTCTCCGGACGGAGCAGGGAAGCACTCGTCGCCAACGCGGCAGCCCTCCGCGACCAGGTGCGGGCCCACCCCGGGACGGCCCTGGAGGACGTGGTCACGACCGCATCGGCCGGCCGCTCCCACGGACGCCACCGCCTCACGGTCCGCGGTACGGATCCGGCCGCGTTCGCCGACGCGCTGGACACCTGGCTCGCGGAACCGGACGCGGCGACGGGCCTCGCGGAACCGGACGCGGCGACGGGCACGGAACCGGTACGGTCCGGAAGCGGCACACCGGCAGGGGCCGCGGTGGCCACGGAGGTTCCAGCCGGCCCAGCGGCGGACATCGCCTTCCAGTTCTCCGGTCAGGGCAGCTCGTACCCCGGCATGGCCGCGGACCTGTACGAACGGTTCTCCCCGGCGCGGGACGCCCTCCGCCACTGCGACCGGCTCCACCGGGACCTGTACGGCACGTCGCTGCTCGACCCGCTGCTCGGCACCGTACCTGCGGAACAGCGGCCGCTGCCCGACGGGCCGGACGGGATCCGGGACACCGCGACCGTCCAGCCCGCGCTGTTCGCCCTTCAGTACGCCGTCGTCCGGCTGTGGCACGCCGCCGGAGTGACGCCCGCCCTGGTGGCGGGGCACAGCGTCGGGGAGTACGCGGCCCTGTGCGCGGCGGGCGCCCTGCCGGTCGAGGACGGCCTGCGCCTGGCGGCCGAGCGCGGCCGGCTGATGCAGCGGCTCTGCGCACCGGGCGGGATGGTCGCCGTGCTCGGAGACCGGGAGACGGCGCGGCTGTTCGCCGCCGAGGTACCGGGAATCTCCCTCGCCGTGGTCAACGGGGAGCGCAACCACGTGCTGGCCGGGGACGCCGACGCGGTCGACCGGCTGTGCAAGCTGCTGGCCGACCGGGGGCAGCTCCACGAACGGCTGCCGGTGGACCGGGCCTTCCACACCGCCCTGATGGAGCCCGCTCTCGAGCCGCTCCGGGCCGTCGCCGCGGGCATCACGCTGCGGCCCACCACCGTGCCGTTCCTCAGTGGCGTGGACGGCCGGCTCCACCCGGCAGGCTGGACACCGGACGCGGAGTACATCCTCCGGCAGACCCGGGAGCCGGTGCGCTTCGACACCGTGCTCCGGGAGATCGGACACCACGGACCGGCGGCCGTACTCGAAATCGGCCCGCACACCACCCTGAGCGGGCTGGCCCGCCGCGCCGTCCCCGGCCTCACCGCCGTACCGACGCTGCGCCGCGGGGCGGGAGAGGACCCCCTGTGGAGCGCCGCGGCGGCCCTGCACGGGGCGGGCTGTGACATCGACTGGGAGACATTGCTGGAGGGCTGCGGGGGCCGGCGGATTCCGCTGCCCGGCTACCGGTTCCAGCACAGGACGTACTGGACGGGTCCGGAACCGGTACTCGACCGGGCCGGGGCAAGTGCAAGGGCAAGCGAGGGGAACGCAGTGGTACAGGACAAGGCATCCGTCGAGCGGGTGCTGCGGCACGTGATCGAACTGAGCGCACAGCATCTCGGGTACGAGCAGGACGCCATCTCGGCGACGACCTCCTTCTTCGATCTGGGTGCCGACTCGCTCCAGATGATCCAGGTGCTGCGCGAGCTGGAGGAGACCCACCGGGTCAAGGTCTCGATGCGCGAGCTGTTCGAGGAGGCGAGCACACCCGGCCTTCTCGCGGAGCTGATCGCCGACCGCACCGGGGACGGCGCCGCCCCGGCCGGGGCCGGGCACGCGACCGCCCGGCCGTCCGCGGAGGCCGACGCGCTCTCCGCAGCCCCGCCGGCCTCGCCGGTGGCACCGCTGAACGGGGCGAGCACGGTGGTTCCGGCCCCTGCTCCGGAGCCCGTTGCTCCTGCCGTGCCGGCGTTCCCCGCCTCCGGAGCGTCCGCCGAACCGGCTGCTCCCGCGGCGTCCGCCGAACCGGCCGTTCCCGCGGCGTCCGCCGAACCGGCCGTTCCCGCGGCGTCCGCCGAGCGCATCGTGCCCGCCGCCCCCGCCGCATACGCCGAACCGGCGGCCGGTCCCGACGGGTCCGCCGCACCGGTGACCCGGGCCGAGCTGGAGAATCTCGCGCGCCAGCTCCAGCAGCTCACCGGCATCCAGCGCACCATGCTGGTGCAGATCTCCCAGCTGACCCAGCTCATCGCCGAGCGGCAGCCCGCCGTACAGCCGGCCGGGGAGCTCACCGACGGCCAGGTGCAGCGGTGACCGGGCTCGGACGGATCTCCGCGGCCATCGAGGACGATCTCGCGGCGATGGCAGAGCAGTTGTCGGCCGCCCTGCCGCAGCCCGTCGCTCCCGCATCGCAGCCCGCCGCTCCCGCATCGCCGCCCACCCCTTCGGCATCACAGCCCGTTGCTCCGGCATCGCGGCCCGGTTCCGCCGAGCCGGACCTCGGCGCCGCGGTGTCGCAACCGCCCGCCGCCGAGCCCGCCGCCTCCGCACGCGGGCAGCTCGGCCCCCGGATGACGGTCTCCCGTACCTCCGGCATGGCGTCGGAGGGCGACGGCGGATCCCGCCGGGCGCACGTCGACGACCTCGTCCGCCGCTACACGGCCAGGACCCCCACCTCGAAGCAGCTCGCGGACCGCTACCGGCGGGTCCTCGCCGACAGCCGGGCCGTGGTCGGATTCCGCAGCAGCACCAAGGAGATGCTCTACCCCATCGCGGGCCGGCGGTCCTCCGGATCCTCGCTCGAGGACGTCGACGGCAACCGCTACGTGGACATCACCATGGGTTTCGGCACCCTGCTCTTCGGCCACGAGCCCCCGTTCGTGCGGGAGGCGGTCCGGGAACACCTCGGCCGCGGCATGCAGTTCGGTGCGCGTAACACCGAGACCGGTGAGGCCGCCGAGCTGCTCGCCGGGCTGACCGGGATGGACCGGGTGGCGTTCGCCAACTCCGGTACGGAGGCCAATGCCGCCGCGATCCGGCTGGCCCGCGCCGCCACCGGCCGCAACAGGATCGTCACCTTCCACGGTGCGTACCACGGCCATGCGGACAACGTCCTGGGCCGCTCCTCCCCGACGGCCGACGGCCGCCTCACCGTCCCCGTCTCCACCGGCATCCCGCGCAGCGCGGTGGCCGACCTGACGGTGCTCGACTACGGCCGCGACAGCAGTCTGGAGGCGATCGAGCGGCATGCCGCCGACATCGCCGCGGTCGTCGTCGAGCCGGTGCAGAGCCGCAACCCCGCCCTGCGGCCGGTCGAATTCGTCCGCCGGCTGCGCGAGGTGACCAGCCGCCACGGCATCGTGCTGCTCTTCGACGAGATGCTCACCGGCTTCCGGCCGGCCCAGCGCGGGGCGCAGGAGCTCTACGGCGTCACCCCCGACCTCGCCACCTACGGCAAACTGCTCGGCAGCGGCTTCCCGATCGGCGCCATCGCCGGCCGGCCGGACATCATGGACGGGATCGACGGCGGCTTCTGGCAGTACGGGGACGACAGCTACCCGGAGCGGGAGACGACCTTCTTCGGCGGCACCTACATCCAGCACCCGGTGTCCATGGTGGCCGCCACGGCCGTCCTCACCGAGCTCCGGCAGCAGGGCCCCGGCCTCCAGGAACGGCTCAACGCCCGCACCGACGCCCTGGCCGCCTCCCTCAACGCCTTCTTCGAGGCCGAGGAGTTCCCGCTGCGGATGCGGCACTTCGGCTCGATGTTCCGCTTCGAGCACCAGGCCGACATGGAGCTGCTCTACCACCATCTGATGCTCCGCGGTGTCTTCGTCTGGGAGTGGCGTAACTTCTTCCTCTCGACGGCCCACTCGGACGAGGACATCGAGTTCCTCGCGGACGCCGTCCGGGAGTCGCTGCGCGAACTCCGCCGGGCCGGCTTCTTCACCGGCACGGGCCGGCGGACCGCCCCCTCGACGACTCCGGCCGCGGTCGCTCCGGCCCGCGAACGCGCTCGCACCGTCGCGCTCAACACCGCGGCCGTCCGCACTGCCGCCACGGTGACCGCCGCGACCGGAACCGCCGAGACCCGGACTGCCGCGACCCGAACGGCCGACGCCGGGACTGCCGACACCAGGATTGCCGAGACCGGGACTGCCGACGGGCGGACTGCCGGCGGGCGGACCGCCGACAGGGAAAGCGCCGTTCCCGGACGTCCCGCGACCGGCGAAGCGCCCCCGCGCACCACCGACTTCAGCCTCTACTACTTCGGCGACTATCCGCAGGAGCACGCCTCCCGGCACGGCAGGTACGAGCACATTCTGCGCACCGCCCGCTACGCCGACGAGCACGGCTTCCATGCGCTGTGGATGCCCGAGCGGCACTTCCACGCCTTCGGCGGCCTCTTCCCCAACCCGGCCGTTCTCGCGTCCGCCCTCGCCCGCGAGACCAGCCGCATCCGGCTCAACGCCGGGTCCGTCGTCCTTCCGCTCCACGATCCGATCCGGGTCGCCGAGGAGTGGTCCATGGTCGACAACCTCTCCGGAGGCCGGGTCGGCATCGGCTGTGCGAGCGGCTGGCACGCCAACGACTTCGTCTTCTTCCCCGACCGGTACGGGCGCCACAAGGAGACGATGTACGAACAGGTCGCCCAGGTGCGCCGGTTGTGGCACGGCGACGCAGTGCGGCGCCGGACCGGCGACGGGGACCAGGACATACGCATCTTCCCCGCGCCCGTCCAGGACACGCCCCCGATGTTCACCGCCGTGGTCGGCAACCCGGACTCCTACCGGCTCGCCGCCCGGCACGACCTGGGCATCGTCACCAACCTCATGGCGCAGAGCGTCGAGCAGCTCGCGGAGAACATCGCGCTCTACCGCCGCACCCGCGCCGAGCACTCCCTCGACCCGGACGCGGGGAGGGTGGCGGTCCTGCTGCACACCTACCTCCACCCCGACCACACGACGGCCCGCACCGAGGCCTACGGCCCGCTGTCCCGCTACATGCGGTCCTCGCTGTCGCTCTTCGGCGGGTTCAGCAACAGCCTCGGCCACCGGGTCGATCTCGCCTCGCTCAGCGAGGACGATCTCGACACGCTGTTCCGGCGCGCCTACGGCCGCTACTGCGACCAGCGGGCCCTGATCGGCACCGCGGAGACCGCCGCCCCGGTCGTGGCGGCGGTGCGCGCCGCGGGAGCCGACGAGATCGCGTCGCTCATCGACTTCGGTGTGGCCCCCGACGCGCTGTACTCGGGCCTGGCGGAGCTGAACACCCTCCGGCGCACCGTCCAGGAGCGGGAGCGGGCGGAGCAGCGACCGGACCGGACGGAGCAGCGAGGGGGCCGGCCGGAGACCGCGGCCCGGGAGCAGGCGGTGACCGGTGCGCCGCGGCCGGCGCACCCCGCACCGCAGCCCGCTGCCGACCCCGCCGCGGGGGCCGGCCGGCCCCACGAGGACGACGCACCGCTCTCCAGCGGCCAGCAGCGCATCTGGTTCCTGGAGCGCATGCTGCCGGGCCGGACGGCCTACAACGAGGTCGCCGCGATCGACCTCGACGGCCCGCTCGACCTCGACGCCCTGCGCACCGCGCTCGACCGCCTCGTGGCCCGGCACGCGAGCCTGCGCACCGTCTTCCGGGAGACCGGCGGCGAGCCGCGTCAGATCGTGTCGCCGCCTGCCCCGGCCGACTTCGAGGTCCTCGACCGCCGGGGTGACGAGGCGGCGGTCCGCGCGGTGCTGACCGCCGAGAGCGCCCGCCGCTTCGACCTCGCACAGGGCCCGCTGTTCGTGGCCCGCCTGGTCACCACCGACGAGGACCACCACGTCCTCGTCCTCTCCATGCACCACATCGTGGTGGACGCGGCCTCGGCGACCGTCCTCGCCCGCGATCTGTCGGCCTTCTACCGGGCCGCCACGACGGGAACGCCCGACGGCCTCCCCGTCCTCACCCGCCGGTACACCGACCACGTCCGCACCCGGCTGGCGGAGCAGGACACCGCCGACGTCCGGGCGGACCTCGCCTACTGGACCAAGACCCTGAGCGGCACACTGCCCGAGACACAGCTGCCGACCCGCGGGCCCCGGCCCGCGATGATGACCTCCAACGGACGGGCCGTCTTCCGCACCCTGGACGCCGGACTCTCCGAGCGGCTGCGCGCCCTGGGCCGCGCCCACCGCAGCACCCTCTTCATGGTGCTGCTCGCCGGCTACGGGGCCATGCTGAACCGGGTCACCGGGCAGCGGGACATCATCATCGGCACCCCCGCGTCGGACCGCCCCCGCGGCACGGAGGACCTGGTCGGATTCTTCGTCAACACCCTCGCCCTGCGCCTCGACCTGAGCGGCGATCCCGACTTCGGCACCCTGCTGCGCCGGGTGCGCGGCGTGGCCCTCGACGCGTACGACCACGCATCGGTGCCGTTCGAGGACGTGGTCCGGGCCCTCGGCCCCAGCCGGGGAACGGACCGCACCCCCGTGTTCCAGGTGATGGCGGAGTTCGAGAGCGACGAGCCCTTCCGCTTCGACCTGCCCGGGGTCCGCGCCACCGCCCTGGAGGCCGGCCCTGACAAGGCCCTCACCGACCTGACGGTGTACTTCACCGACCGGGCCGAGGGCATCCGCTGCCACATCGAGTACAACACCGACCTCTTCGACGCCGCGGCGGTCGACGGGTTCTTCGACTCCTTCCACGGCATCCTCGCAGCCGCGGCCGGCGCCCCGGACACCCCGCTGTCCCGCCTCGCCGCCGACCCGCGGCCCCGCCCCGTCCCGACAGCCGACGGGGACGAGAGCCACGGCGGTGCCGTCACCGCCGAGGTCCGCACCGACTCCGGGAGCGGGAACGTCTCCGAGGGCGACCCGGTCCCCGGGGCCTGGGAGAACGGCCCGGTCCACGCGGTCGACGCGACCACCGTCCACGAGCTGGTGCTCCGCCGCGCCGCGGAGCACCCGTCCCGCACGGCCGTCGTCTCCGACGGCTTGGCCCTCAGCTACGGGCAGCTGGCGGACCGGTCCGCCCGGCTCGCCGCCGCCATCGGGGAAGCGGTGGGGGAGGCCGGGCCGGACGGCGTGGTCGCGCTGTGGCTGCCCCGCTCCCCGGATCTGATCGTCGCCATGCTCGCGGCGCTCCGGGCCGGATACGGCTATCTGGCACTGGACCCGGCGATCGGCCGGGCACGGGCCGAGTCCGTGCTCGCGGGGTCCGCGGTGCGGGCCGTGGTGAGCGACGCCACCCACACCGGCACCGCCCCGCCCGCACCACCGGCCGGCGCGGTGCTGCTCGACATCGCGGACCGGCCCCGCGGCGCCACCGCCACCAGCGCTCCGCACTCCTCGGCCGCCCCGGGCGCGGAGCCGGCGTCCGCAACGGCCTCCGGGCCGTCGGGAAGCAGCGCCGACGCACTCTGCTACGTCGTGCACACCTCAGGAACGACCGGACCGCCGAAGGGTGTTGCCGTCACCCACCACAGCGTCGTCAGCCTGTGCCAGTGGTACCGCCGCCGCTTCGGCCTCCGCCCCGGCGACCGCAGCGCGCTGGTGTGCAGCCAGAGCTTCGACGGCTCGGTCCTGGACATCTGGCCGGCCCTGACCGCCGGCGCGTCGGTCGCCGTCGCCGACGACCGGACGCGTCTCGACCCGGTCGCCCTGGCCCGCTGGTACGGGGCGTGGCAGGTCACCCACTCCTTCCTGCCGACCGCCCTGGGCGAGGCGGTGACCGGCCTCGGCCCGGACCGCCGACCGATGAGCCTGCGTCACCTGCTGGTCGGCGGGGACGCCCTGCGCAGCCGGCCGGCGGCCGGCACACCGTACGAGGTCGTCAACATCTACGGGCCGACCGAGACCACCGTGCTGTGCACCACCACGACCGTCGAGCCGGACGGGGCACCGGGCACGCCCATCCCGATCGGCCGGCCCGTCGACAACGTCCGGCTGAGTGTCCTCGGGGCCGCGGGGGAGTCCGTACCGGTGGGCACCGTCGGCGAGCTGTACGTCGGCGGGGCGGGCCTGGCACGCGGCTATCTCGGCCGCCCCGAGGAGACGCAGCGGCGCTTCGTCTCCCTGCCGGGATCGGACGGCCGCTGGTACCGCACCGGCGACCTGGTGCGCTGGACCCCGGACGGCGTCCTGGAGTTCCACGGGCGCACCGACGACCAGGTGAAGATCCGCGGCTTCCGGGTGGAGCCGGAAGAGGTCACGCGGACGCTCGCGGACGCGGCGGACGTGCGGGAGGCCGTGGTGCTCGCCCGGCGGAACGCCGCGGGCGAGGCGTATCTCGCCGCGTTCGTGGTCCCGGCCGGGCCCCCGCCGGAGACGGAGCACGAACAGCAGCGGTGCGCCGACCGGTTGGCGGACCTGCTCGCCGACCGGCTCCCCGAGTACCTGGTACCCCGCGCCTGGGTCGTACTGCCGTCGTTGCCCCTCACCGGCCACGGAAAGCTGGACCGCGCGGCCCTGCCCCCCACGCCACTGGTGACCGGGCGCCCCGGAGCGGCGGAGCACCCCGAGCCAGTGGCACCGAACGAGCCGACACCTCCGGCACCGTCACGGGACTCCCTGGAGACCCGGCTGCGGGAGCTGTGGGCCGCCGAGTTCGAGGTCGAGGTGGACGCCATCGGCCCCGACACCTCGTTCTTCGACCTCGGAGGCCACTCGATCACCGCGATCCGCCTGCTCAACAGCGTGTGGGAGGCACTGGGCACGGAGTACCCGATGGCCCGCTTCTACCAGGAGCCGACGGTACGGGCCATGGTGGCGGAGCTGGCCGGGCCGCAGGAAGCCGGACGCTCCGCGGAGCCGGAAGCACGCGTCGGAGGCCTGCTGTGACGCCGAGCGGGACCTCCACCGCCATGGTGGAGGAGGAGAGACGCAGGTCGGCGGGTGCCGGCACGCCGAACGTCGGCTCGCCGGACAGGGCGACGCACGACACCGGCACACCGGACCTCGGGACGCTGGACGGGCTGTCCCCCGAGGACCTGCTCTCCCGGCTGGGAGAGCTGGGGGTGCGCCTCGGCGCCGAGGGCGACCGGCTGCGCTACGACGCGCCGGCCGCCCTGGCCGGTCCGGCCCTCCTCGGGCTGCTCCGGCGCCACAAGCCGCACCTCCTGGCCCTGCTCACCGGTGGCAGGCCCGTCACCGGCAGCAGGCCCGTCACCGGTAGCGGGTCCGGGGCAAGCCTCTCCGGAGCAGCCGCTCCCGGGCCGGATGCGCTCGGATGGTCCGCTTCCGGGGAGACCGCCCCCGAGATCGAGACGGTCGCCCCGGCCACCCTCCAGCAGACCGGCTTCATGACCGCGCACTACAGCCACCCGATGCCGCAGGTGCTCAACGTCGCCATGCGCCTCACCCTCACCGGCGCACTGGACGTGACGGCGCTGCGCACCGCCCTCACCCGGCTCGTGGCCCGGCACGAGTCGCTCCGGCTCCGTTTCGCCCGCGGCAGTGAGGACGCCGATACGTGGCGTCAGATCGTCCTGAGCCCCCGGCCCGTACCGCTCCCGGTCGAGGACCTCACCGCCCTGGACGAGCGGGCCCGCGTGGACGCGGTGGACCGGATCGGCTCGGAACTCGCCGGCACGCCCTTCGACCCCGAAGCCGGAGTGGCGCCGGTGTTCCGGCTGCTCGCGCTGGGGGAGTCCCACTGGGTGCTGATGTTCTCCCTGCACCACTCGACCTGCGACGGCTGGGCCGTCAGCGTGCTGCTGCGGGACTTCGCCGCGCTGTACGCGGAAGCGGTGACGGGTGTGCCGCACGGTCCCGACGATCCGGCCCCGCGCTCCACGGCGTACGTGCGATGGCAGCAGGAGCACTCCCGGCTGCGCGCCGACGAGCGCAAGAAGGCCTACTGGGCACGGAAGTTGGACGGAGCCTCCTTCCGCCTGGAGCTGCCCACCGACCGGCCCCGCCCGGAGCGGTTGAGCGGCCGGGGCGACACGGTCGTCTTCACCGTTCCCGCCGCTGTCCGTGCCGGTGTGGAGGCCCTGGCCCGCCGGCGCGGCACCACACCGTTCGCCGTGACCGCCGCCGCCCTGGGAACGCTGCTCTGCCGTCTCTCGGGCCGGCCGGACGTGCTGCTCAACGTCCCCTACGCCAACCGAGAGCGCCGGGAGTTCGAGACGCTGCTGGCCTGCACGGCGTCCTCGATCCCGCTGCGGATCCGTGCGGACGGCAGTCGGTCCTTCACCGAACTGGTGGAGGAGACCGGCCGGGACGCGATGGCGGCGATCGACCACCTGATGCCGATGTGGGAGGTCGCCAAGGCGGTGCGGGAGCGAACGACGTCCGACATGCCCGACCGCATACCGGTGGGCTTCCACTACCAGAGCTCGCTGGAGCTGGAGATCGAACTGCCGGGGGTGAGCGTGGCGGTCGACGACCTCGCGGCCCCCGTGGCCCGCGCGGAGTTCGGCTTCGGCCTGATCCCCACCGGCGATGTGCTGATGGGCTACATCGGGTACTCGACCGACCTGTGGGACCACGCGCGCATGGAGCGGCTGGCCGAGTCCTACGTCCGCCTGCTCGCGGACTCCGTCCGGAGCGAGGGCGAGCTCACGGGGAGGACCGGGGACGGAGCCCCGCCGGCCGGCGCCCTCGGCGTGTCCTGACCGGAGGGTCGCGGCGATGAACGGCCGCGCCCGCGGAGGCACACCTCGCGCGGACGCGGCCGGCCCGCCGGGAGGGCCGCCGGAGTCCCCGAACCGGGCCGACGGCCCTCGGGCCGGAGAGGGCCCGGGGCACCCCTTCAGGGCCGACAGACCCTTCGGAGCAGCCCACAGCCCTCTCGGGGCCACGGATTCAGGGCCAACGGCCCACCCCGGTGCTTCGGGCCCTCAGGCCTCTTCCGGGCGCCCGAACGGTTCGACACCCACGATGCGGCGCACCCGCAGCGGCTCGATGACCACGCTCACCCGCCGCTCCTCGGGGAGCAGCCACTCGTACGGCGTCCCGAGGTACTTGTCCGCCAGCCGGTCCATGTCCCGGTCCGCCTGCTCGCCTTCGACGAAGCGGATGACGCGGCCATGGATCTGGACGCGGTCGAAGGGGTTCTCATGGTCGGCGTGGGAGAGGCACACACGCGGGTCGTGACGCAGGTTGCGTTCCTTCACCCGGCCCACCGAGGTGTTGAACCAGGGAGTGTCCCCGTCCAGTCCGACCCACATGGGGCTCACATGCGGCGATCCGTCCGGGTTCGTGGTCGCCACGAACCAGACCGCCGCCGAGGTGAGGCGCTCCCGAATGTCCTCCGTCAACTTCCGCACGTCGTACCTTTCATGATGGTGCCTACGCGGCCGTCGCCGGCCGTCCGTACCCACCCTGTCAGGTCACTTCGGAGCCGGTTGACGCGGGATCAGACGCGGAGGCGGTCCGCGGTGCCGGAGTGCTCCCTGAGGAAGTGCAGGACGAGCGGACCGGCGACGGCCCGGAACTCGTCGAAGTACGCGTGCCGCGCTCCGGCGATCAGCTCCAGCCGGGCACCCGGGATGCGCTCCGCGAGCAGGGGAGCGTTGGCGGTGGGGTTGAGGAGGTCGTCGCTTCCGTGCACGACCAGCGTGGGGGCACCGATGCCAGGGAGCGCGTCCCAGGTGTCGTGGCCGTTGCTCGCGGCCAGATGCCGACGGCGCGCGTAGGCGGGCATGGTGGGGTCACCGAGCGTGGTGCAGGGCCCAGGGTGGGCGGCCGTCCAGGCCGGGGTGTACATCAGGGCGAGCAGGGCCTGCCGGGCCGCGGGCTCCGGCCGGGCCAGTGACGCGCGCACGTCCCGGTCACGTTCGATGCCGTGCCGGCCGCCCGGTGAGGTGCAGCCGAGGACCAGTGCCCGGACCCGGTCCGGATGGTGGGCGGCGAGACACTGGGCGACCCGGCCGCCCATGGACGTGCCGTAGACGTGGGCCCGGTCGATGCCGAGGTCGTCGAGTACCGCGAGCGCGTCCCGGGCGAACCCCTCGGTGTTGTACGGCTCGTCGGGCTTGTCGCTGTCGCCGGTGCCGCGGTAGTCGAGGGTGATGGTGCGGTGGGCTCTCTCGAAGTCCTCCCGGACACCGTCCCACCAGTGGTGGGAGTTTGCCTGGCCCGCCAGGAGAACGAGCGGGTCACCGGCCCCTCGGACCTGGTAGGCGATGCGGACCCCGTCCGCGCTCACGGCGTGCGGCACAACATGTCTCCCAACAGTGCGCGTGCGTTCCCAAGTATCCCCGGATTCCCCGGTATCCCCGATTCCGCGTACCGCTGTCGGCCGGGTACGGCTCTCCGCTCCGGACCTGCGCGCGGGACTGCGGACCGCGCGCAGGTGCCAGCGGCTCGCGCTCGCCGGCAGTCCTCTGTTCCCGCGGACTTCCCGCAGACCTTCCGCGGACTTCCCGCGCGCCGGGCCGCCGCGGCCCACGTCCGGCGTGGCCTTGCGGTGGCGTAAGGTCCCTGGTCGTGACCGTGTTGCGTGGTGTCTCCGTCGTCCTCCGTCCCACCGCACCCGACGACGTTCCCGCGCTGGCCGCGATCAGGGCCACCCCCGAGGTCCGCGCCCGGTGGAGGGGCGAGGACGATCTCGGAGCGGACGTCGCGGCGGATCTGGCGGACCCCGACGTCCATCCCTTCACCGTCGAGCACGAGGGGCGCGTCGTCGGCATGATCCAGTGGTACGCGGAGGAGGAGCCCGACTACCGGCACGCGGGCATCGACATCTTCCTCGCCCCCACGGTGCACGGCAGGGGCCTCGGCTGCGACGCCGTCCGCACGCTCGCACGGCATCTCATCGACGACCACGGCCACCACCGGCTGGTCATCGACCCCGCCGCCGACAACACCGCCGCGATCCGCTGCTACGAGAAGGCCGGCTTCCGGCCGGTCGGGATCATGCGGCAGTACGAGCGCGGCACGGACGGCACCTGGCACGACGGACTCCTGATGGACCTGCTGGCCGCCGAACTGGTGCGCTGACATTCCCTGTCGAGGCAGCGTGCGGAGTCGAGACAGCGTGCGGAGCTTGCGGCTGTCCTGGTGGGCCGGCCGTCGAGTGGTCAAGCGGGAGGGGCCGGAGGCCGGGGCGAAGTCCGGATGACTGCGATGCCGACGGCCAGGGCCCAGTAGGCGACCAGGGCGGCGGTCAGGGCGGTGGTGCCCCAGCCGACCGCGCTGCAGAAGTCGGCGGCATCCCTCCCGAAGAACAGGGACGGCACGAACGCAAGGTTGACCACGGCGACTGCCTGGGCGAGCCGCCCGGTCCATGCCGGCAGTGCGCCGCCGCGGACGGTGGCAAAACCGGCGGTGGCGGCAGAACAGCGGTGAGAAGCCGGTGCCGGACCGCGCGGCGTGAGCTGCGCCTCATTGGCATGTCTGCTTCACGATGTCGTCACACAACAGTCGCATCGTGTGCACTCGGTGAGGTCATGGCCATGGCAAGCTCCTGGCCGAATGACCGTCACTTCGTGCCACCGGCCGTCCCGTTACGGCCGGCGGGTGGCGCGCCGATCAGGAGAGGACACCCCCCACAGATGTCCGTCCCTCGCAAGAACCGCTGGAAGCCGCCGATGATCGCTGCGGTCGTGCTCGCCGGCATAGCCGTGCCGACCACCGCGATAGCCACCCAGCCCGCCACCACCGACGCCCCCGCGCGGGACACCGCGGCGGGGGCGCACGCGTACGACGACACGTACTACAAGGACGCGGAGGGCAAGACGGGCGCGGAGCTGAAGAAGGCCCTCCACACCATCATCAGCAAGCAGGACAAGCTCTCCTACGACGAGGTCTGGGACGCGCTGAAGGCCACGGACGAGGACCCGAAGAACTCCTCCAACGTGATCCTGCTCTACAGCGGCCGCTCGCAGAGCAAGGAGAGCAACGGCCCCGGTGAGAACGAGTGGAACCGGGAACACGTCTGGGCCAAGTCCCACGGTGACTTCGGCACCAGCACCGGCCCCGGCACCGACCTGCACCACCTCCGCCCGGAGGACTGCACGGTCAACAGCATCCGCGGCAACAAGGACTTCGACGCCGGCGGCGACGAGGTGCCGGAGGCGAAGGGCAACCGCACCGACGACGACTCCTTCGAGCCCCGTGACGAGGTCAAGGGCGACGTCGCGCGCATGATCCTCTACATGGCCGTCCGCTACGACGGCGAGGAGAGCTTCCCGGACCTCGAGGCCAACGACCAGGTGGACAACGGCTCCAAGCCGAACATCGGCCGCCTGTCCGTCCTGAAGCAGTGGAGCAAGCAGGACGCCCCGGACGCCTTCGAGAAGAAGCGCAACGAGGTCATCTACGACAAATTCCAGCACAACCGCAACCCGTTCATCGACCACCCCGAGTGGGTCGACGACATCTGGAAGTGACCTTCCACGACAGCTGGACGTGACCTTCCGGCCGACCGGCCGACGACGGTCCCCGGGCCCCACGCGGGGCCCGGGGACCGTCCCGCATGCAGCGGGTCCCGACCGGAGAACCGGCCGTGCCGCACGGTCGGCCGACGGGCAGGCGCGCTCCACGATGTCAACCCCGGGTGATGGTGTCCGGGCCCGTGGCTCGGGCTCCGTCGGAGCAGGGCTCCCGGCGGGACGGCCCCCGGAGATGACGGGCCAGGGCGAGCGTCGCCAGCAGTGCCAGGAGCCCGCAGACGCCCCGCCACCCGGCCAGGCCGTAGGCGCGCACGCCGAGCCAGGACCCTGCGCTGCCGCCCAGATAGGCACACGTCATGTAGGCGGTGTTGAGGCTGCCGCGGGCATCGGGGCGCAGGGCGAGGAACCGGACCTGGTTGGCCACCATGCCGGCCTGCATCGCGACGTCGAGCAGCAACGTGCCGAGCACGAGCGCGGTGAGACCCACCGGTCCGCCCCCGGCCCCCGGGACGAGGACCGCGGCCGCGAGGAGAACCCCGAGCATGCAGACCAGGTTCACCGGATCGGGCCCCCGCCGGTCCACCAGGCGTCCGGCGACGGGGGTGCAGAGCATGGTCGCCGCCCCTGTCAGCGCGACCATTCCGGCCGCCGGTGCGCCCAGGCCGTAGACCGGGCCGGTGAGCAGCAGCGTCAGACACGTCCAGACCGCCGAGAAGCCGGCGAAGACCGTCGCCTGGTACCAGCAGGAACGGCGCAGCTCGGACTCGGTGCGCAGCAGGTGCAGCGGCCCGGCCAGGAGCACCGGACAGGGCCGGCGCGCCGGCGGTGCGGTGACCGGCAGCGTGCAGGCCAGGACCGCCGCAAGGATCAGCACCAGTGCCGCCGCCACCAGGTAGGGAGCGCGCCACCCCAGCCAGGCGCCGAGCGTTCCGCCGACGGTGCGGGCCAGCAGCATGCCGCCGGTGGACCCGCTCAGCAGGATGCCCAGCACCGCCCCGCGGCGGTCGGCGGCCACCAGCCCGGCCGCCAGCGGAGCGACGAGTTGCGCGGCCACGGTGGTGACCCCGATGAACGCACTGGCGGCGACGAGCGCAGGCAGAGCCGGCGCACAGCCTGCCGACAGCAGTCCCACGCCGGCGAGGGCGAGCAGGGTGACGAGGAGCGGGCGGTACGGGAGCCGGTCGCCGAGGGGCACCAGCAGAAAGATCCCTGCCGTGTAGCCGACCTGGGTCGCGGTGACCACCAGGGCGGCGGCATCGGGCGACGTGTGCAGCCCGGCGGCGACCAGCGGGACGATCGCCTGCGGGAAGTACACATTGCCCACGCCGACGGCACAGGTCAGCGCCAGGATCAGAACCATCCGTCGGCTCACCTCGGTCCACCGGCCCACCCGTGCTGTCGGAGGACGCGGTCCCGGCCTGCCCCCGCCTCGCGAGGCGCGGGGGAGAGGGCGGCGCTTCCCGGATACGGGCCTCGGCCGCAGGGGCCGGTCCGCTGTTGCTCCTCGGCGCCGTGGCCCCGTCTCCATCGCGCGGCCGGAGGGCCGGGAAGCCGGTGGGCCGCGCCTGCGCCGGCCACGGGCGGCATGACGACGGCCGTCGTCGCACGTTCTGCATGAACTGCTGGTGACATGCGGGCAGTTCATGCCACGGTCGGCGGGCTGCCAATCGATGTAGCGTACGGCTTGATGATCAGCTTCGAGCTCGGTGTGGAGGACCTCGCCGACACGCGGTTCGCGGTGTCCCCGCTGCACGAGACCGTGCTCAGCCTGCGGGTGCTGCACGATCCGGGGCTCCACGCGCTGCACCTCCCCTGGCGCAGGGAGGTTCTGGGCCGGCTCGGCACGCTCGACACCGGTCTCCTGATGTCCCTGGTCGCCGTGCGGCGTACCGTTCCCGACTTCCTGACGCCCCGTCCGGTGAGCTTCGCTCCCGCCTTCGAGGACGAACTGGCCGTCGCCGGGCGGGCCTCTCCCGGTCTGGTGCGCCGGGACCTGCTGGCCACGCACGCCCCGGGCCCGCTCCCCGGGCCCCTGCACGATGCCACGGCCGCCGACGACGCGGCCGTGGTCCGGCTCCGCGATGCCATCTGCACGGTGCTGCGGCAGTACTGGAAGCTGGCCGTCGAACCGTTGTGGCCGCAGATGCGCCTGGTACTGGAGGCCGACATGACCCATCGTGCGCGACAACTGGCCAGGGGAGGCGCACGACTGCTCTTCGCCGACATGCATCCGAACCTGCGCTGGCGGGACGGCGTACTGCACATCGACGAGATGATCGGCAGGCACCGCGTCCGGGCCTCCGGCCGGGGCCTGTTGCTCGTCCCGTCCGTCTTCGCCCACAAGCCGGCGCCGCCGGTCAGCCCGGAGGAAGCACCGACGCTGGCCTACCCCAGCCGCGGCGTGGCGACGCTCCGGACACCGGCACCCATGGCCGCTTCACCCGCTCTGGCGTCCCTCCTGGGCGCCCCCAAGGCCCGGCTTCTCGGCCTGCTGGACGAGCCACTGCCCACCGTCGAGCTCGCCCGACGCCTCGGCGTCACCCCGAGCGCGGTCTCCCAGCACCTCGGCGTCCTGCATGCCACGGGCCTCGTCACCCGCGCACGGGACGGACGCCAGGTCCTGTACCGCCGCAGCCCCCTCGGCGATGGGCTGACCGGGCGGGCCCGGCCCTCGTCGGAGGGCTCGTCGGAGGTCTCGTCGGACGGGTGAGGCCCACTCCCCGCCGTCCGGCACCGGGACCCTCGGGTCCCGCCGTCAGCCGGGGACGTGCGTACGGAGCGGCGTACCCGGGCGCCGCGCCAGGGTCAGGGTGCGGAGCAGCCACTCCACCGGCCCGTGCCGGAAGCGCCGCATCAGCCAGGCGCTCAGCAGGAGCTGGGTGGCGAACAGCGCCAGGGCGCCCGCCACGACGGCCGCTGGGCCGAGGCGGTCGTACAGCGCGAGGCCGTACCCGGTGAAGACCAGGGCCATGCACAGGGACTGGCTCAGATAGTTGGTGAGGGCCATCCGGCCGGCGGGGGCGAGGAGAGCCGTCACCCGGCGCCCCCGGGCGGTCTCCAGGAACAGGAGCATCCCGCACACATAGGCGGCGGTGAGCGCCGGCGCCGTCACCATGCCCGCGATCTGCCCGGGCAGCACCCAGCGGTCGCCGAACGCACCGCCGTCCGCCAGCGCCATGAACAGGCTCCCGGGCAGCCCGACCAGTGCTCCGGTCAGGCAGATGCGCCGCATCCGGTCGCGGTGGAGCCCCGCGTCGTCGAGCAGGCGCCGCTTGCCGCAGTGGAGCCCCACCAGGAAGGCGGCCATCACCAGGCCGCCCATCAGCAGGAGAGCGAACAGGGAATCGGGCAGCTGGCCGATGTTGGTGTGCACCACCGAGAGGGCGTCCCCCCGGTATCCGGCGATCAGTTCGCGGGACTCCGCGGCCAGTTCGGCGTCCCACGCCGCACTCTCGCCGTCCGGCACGAGCAGCGAGACCGCTCCCAGGAACAGCAGAAAACCGCTCGCACAGCCGTAGACGATCTTCGCGGCGCGCAGAGCGCCCCCGGGTGAGCAGTGACGGGCGGCGATCAGGACGAGCAGCAGCAGGCCGTACGTCACGAGGATGTCCCCGACGTAGAGGAACACGGCGTGCACGGCCCCGAGCGCGACGAGGCCCGCCGCACGGCGCAGCAGCCGGGGGACGGCACGGGCGCCGTCCCGTTCGGCCGAACTCTGCTGGAGCGTGAAGCTGTACCCGAAGATGAACGAGAACAGCAGGTAGAACTTGCCGACGAAGACCGCCTGGACGACTGCTTCGACCGCCCGGTCGAGCGCCGACGCATCGGGTCTGCCGAAGCCCGCGGAGCCGTACGGGCTCGCCATCACCGACGCGTTGACGAGCAGAATGCCCAGGAGCGCGATCCCGCGCAACGCGTCGAGCTCCGAGATGCGGCGCTGCCGGGCCTGTTGTGTGTGCACAACGGTGGTGGCCACCGTTCCCCCCAGTGGTCGGAGCCGACGTTCCCCGTGGCTGTCGTGATCGTGCCAACAGCCTCCCAGCTCCCACCACCGGAAAGATCACACCGCAGGACGAGCCCCGCTCAGACTCCAGAAGGAGGATCCGTCGGTGCGTTCGTGCGCCACGCGCTTGCGAGTCGGCGACACATGGGCCCCGCCGGGCGGCGACACCACCGGTCCGCCCCGCATACTTCCCGCCGCCCGGACGACGAGAAGTGCCGCGGGCCGGTGGCCCGATGACGCCGGACCACAGCGGTGCGGCGACGGTGCAGCAGGGGCGGCAGGATTCGAACCTGCGACATGCGAGTTTGGAGTCCGCTGCTCTGCCCGGACTGAGCTACGCCCCTTCGGTGGTCATCAGCTTGGCACGGTGAGCACCGCGGGGCCACGGAGTTTTCGGCGGGCCGCGCTCCGGGGCGGGGCCCGTCCTCCGGCGGATCAAGGGCGGGCCGGCCGCACCCCGACGTCGCGGCAGCGGACCGGGTGCGGCCGCGGCCCGACTGATCGATTCATCGGTACGACAAGCCTGTCATCACGACTTCCGGGAAAGCGTTGACTCCCCCTGGCCGCCCCGCGAGCATCTGCATTCCAGGCAATGTCTCGGAATTGATGACATGGGGGAATTCTCATGAAGCGAGCACTGGGCATCCTGCTGGCCGCCATCGCGCTCTCGGCCGGTACCGCGACTCCGGGTGCGGCGGAGCCGCGGACGGCCGCCGTCGACACCGCCGTCGCCTGCGGCTCCGGCATGGTCTGCATCTACCCGAACACCAACTACCGCGGTGTTCCCTACGTCCGGCGCGCGGCCGACGGAGGCGCACGCTTCCACGACAAGCCCATCAACGACCACACCTACTCCGTCATCAACAACTCCGGCCGCACCGCGCGGATCTACCGGAACAGCCTGTACGGCGGCTCCCACACCTGCATCCGCCCCGGCGGCCGGATCGCCGATCTGCAGGGCTACTCCGTCGGCCGCTGGGGCTCGTCCATGCGCATCAACGACAACAACTGCGGCTAGACCCCGTCGCCCAGGGGCGGATCCCGGTCGTGGGCTTCGAACCGGACCGACTGCCGTGAGTGCCACGCGGCCGAGTGCGGAACCGGCCGCCTGGGACGCGACAGGGCGGCGGCGACGAGATGCGACAGGCCCGCTGTCCGCCACGAGGTGACCGTCCGCCACGAGATGACCGTGCCCGCCACGAGGTGACCGTGCCGGTCGCCGTCCTCCATGAGTGACGGTGACCGGCGCTTCACATGTTCCCGCCCGCCTTCTTTCCCGCCCGTTGCGGAGTCGGCCGCTCGCGCCCCCAGGCGGCCAACGGCTGGAGAGCGTCGTTGAGGCGTGTGCCGTCCTCGGTCAGCGAGTACTCGACGCGGGGCGGCACCTCGTCGTAGGAGACACGGTGCACGACGCCGTCCGCTTCCATCTCGCGCAGGTGGGAGGCGAGCACCTTCTCGGTGATTCCCGGAAGCAATCGGCGCAGCTCGCCGAAGCGGCGGCCGGGGTGCTCGTGGAGCGCCCAGAGGATCAGTACCTTCCACTTGCCACCGATCACCTCCATCGCGGTGTCGATCCCGCAGACGTGTCCGTCCGGTGCGCCCGGCCGGTTCAGTGTCGTCATGCCTCCCCCTTCTGAGCTGCTCGCTCACCCCGGGGTAACCACCCACTCCGAAGTGCGTACTTGATCACCGCCGGGCCAGTGACCAGCCTAATTCGCATGACACGGAACACTGCTGACAAGACCTCCATCACCCTGCTGGGCCTCGGCGCGATGGGCACCGCTCTGGCCCGCACCTGGCTTGCCGCCGGGCACCCGCTCACCGTCTGGAACCGCACCCCGGCCCGCGCCGCGGCCCTCGCGGCCGAGGGCGCGAGAGCCGCGGACAGTGCCGCCGAGGCAGTCGCGGCCAACACCCTGGTCGTGGTCTGTCTGCTGGACGACGCCTCGGTCGAAGAGACGCTGGCCGGTATCGATCCGGCCGGCCGGGATCTGGTCAACCTGACCACCAGCACCCCTGCCCAGGCCCGGGCCCGCGCTGAGTGGGCCCGTGAACGCGGCGCCCGCTACCTGGACGGCGGGATCATGGCGGTCCCGCCGATGATCGGTGTCCCGGAGGCCGGCGGCTATGTGTTCTACAGCGGCTCGCGGGAGCTGTTCGAGCAGCACCAGGAGACGCTGGGCACCCCGGCCGGCACCACCTATGTCGGCCGGGACGCGGGCTTCGCGGCCCTGTACGACGTGGCCCTGCTGAGCGCCATGTACGGAATGTTCGCCGGGGCCGCGCACGCCTACGCCCTGATCCGCAAGGAGGACATCGACCCGACGTCCCTCGCCCCGCTGCTCGCCGACTGGCTCGTCGCGATGGCCCCGTCGGTTCACCAGACCGCCGACCGGCTGCGGAGCGGCGACTACACCAAGGGGGTCGCCTCCCCTCTCGCCATGCAGGTGGCCGGCGCGCAGACCTTCCTGAGCACCGCTGAGCAGCAGGGTGTCAGTCCGGAACTGCTCAGCCCCTACTTCGAGCTGATGCGCCGCCGACTGGCCGAGGGCAGTGGCGAGGAGGACCTGACAGGCGTGATCGACCTGCTGGTGCGCTGACCGGCCGCTTCCTCCGCGGACCGTGTGCCGGTCGCAACGTCGATGAGCGGCTGTGGCCGGAACCTGTACAACACCCACCGGATCCATGCACCTTGACCAGGGCTGTGTGCGGGTCCTCGGCCACACCTCGTAGAGTCGGGGCATGGCATTCATGAGCGTTCCGCACTACTGCTTCCTGTGATCGGGAGGCCTTGAGGGCGATGCCGGACGGCATCGCCCTCCTCGGTGTGCCTGCCGCGCGAACCGCGCCCCCGGTCCGTCCATGCCGCGGACCGGACGCCGCCCCGTCCCCTCCCGGGACGGGGCCTGCCGGGTGCGCGTGCGGGCACGGTCCTTCCCTCACCGTTGCCAGGAGTGCTGATCGCCCGTGTTGCTTCCCCCTGCCGTCGAACCCTTCCTCGCCCTGCTGCGCTGCCCTCCGTGCGGGGCCCGCCTCCGCTCCGGCCCCGGCGCGCTGCGCTGCCCGGCGGGTCACACCTTCGACATCGCCCGCCACGGCTATGTGAGCCTGCTGACGGGCACCCGCGCCACCAGCGGCGACGATGCGGCCATGGCCCGAGCCCGGGACCGGTTCCTGGCCACCGGCCGGTACGGGCCCATCCGTCGGGTCGTGGCGCGCCTGGCCGCCGACGCCGTGCCCGGGCAGGGCACCGTCGTGGACGTCGGGTGCGGTACGGGCTACTACCTGGCCGACGTGCTCGAGCGGCTGCCCGGCGCCCGCGGTCTGGGGCTGGACACCTCGGTGCGCGCCCTGCGCACGGCGGCCCGGTCCCATCCCCGAGCAGCCGCGGCGACCTGGGACGTCTTCCGTCCCTTCCCGCTGGCCGACGGAGTGGCCGATGTCGTGCTGGACGTGTTCGCCCCGCGCAACCCGTCCGAGTTCCACCGGGTGCTGCGCCCGGGCGGCCGGCTGGTCGTGGTGCGTCCCACCGGGCGGCACCTGACCGAACTCCGCAGGTGGATACCGGGAATGGTCGCGATCGACCCGGCCAAGGAACAGCGACTGCACCACGCGCTGGCCCCGTACTTCGACGCCGCCGGTACCGAACACGTCGAGTACGCCACGCCCTTGACAGCGCCGGAAGCCCTCGACCTGGTGGCGATGACGCCGAGCGCGCGCCATCCGACCAGGGCGGAGCCGGTGGACGACGGTCTCCTTCCCGACCGGGTGACCGTCTCCGTACTGGCCACCGCCTACCGGCCCAGGGGGCAGCACCAGGCTCCCACCGGAGGCCACCGCTCACCACTCGGAGCGTCGGCAGAGCCCGCTCGCTGAGCGGAACGGAGCCCCGGCCCTCGCCCGGCGGGCCGGGGCTCCGGCCGCTCGCCGCTGGGGCCCCGGCCTGCGATGCCGTGACGATGCCGCGCGGACTAGCCGATCGGCGGCGGGCCGATACCGTGGAGGAGAAGTTCGGCGGACGGCCGGGAAGCGCTCGGGAGGTGGGCGTTGGCGAACACGGACGAGTCCCCGGTGCGGCTGTCGCACCTGCGGCCGGCCGAGCTCCTGGACGAACTCCGGGCCGGCCCGGCCGTTGCGGACGGCGCCCGCGACCGGGTGCATCACCTGCTCGAGGCGGTGCTCTCGGTGGGGCGGGAACTGGACCTCGAGCACGTGCTGCGCCGGATCGTGGAGGCGGCCGTCGCGCTGGTCGACGCCCGGTACGGAGCGCTCGGCGTCATCGGGCCCGACGGCAGGAGCCTGGGCCAGTTCCTCACCGTGGGGCTCACCGAGGAACAGGCCGTCGGGATCGGGCCGCACCCGTCCGGTCACGGCATCCTGGGCGAGCTGATCCGGTATCCGGAGCCGCTGCGCCTCTCCGCCATCCCGGACCACCCGGCCTCGTACGGCTTTCCGCCGAACCACCCGCCCATGCACTCCTTCATGGGGGTACCGATCCGGGTGCGGGAGCAGGTCTTCGGCAACCTCTACCTGACGGAGAAGGCCGGCGGTGCCGCCTTCGACGACGAGGACGAGGCCGTCCTGTCCACACTGGCCGTGGCCGCCGGGGTGGCCATCGACAACGCCCGGCTCTACGAGGAGTCCACGCTGCGGGAGCGGTGGCTGCGGGCGACCGCCGAGGTCACCACCAGCCTGATGTCCGGGAGCCCGGCAGCGGACGTGACCGGCCGGGTGGCGGTGCTCGCCAAGGAGATCACGGGCGCCGCCCTCGCGCTCATCGCCGTCCCGGTGCCTGGGGAGGACTCCTTGACCGTCGAATGCGCCGTGGGGGAACAGGCCGACGCCCACCTGGGTCTGGTGATTCCGGTGGAGGGCGGGCTCCTCGGGCTCGCCTGCACCACGGGTGAGCCGGTGCTCAGCCCCGACGTCGGCAGGGACCCACGGATCCGCGCGGGCCCGCCCCGCTACAGGGGGCTGGGGCCCGCGGTGGCACTGCCCATCAGGACCGGCGACAGCGTCCGCAGCGTCCTCATGGTGATCCGGGACCGTGCCGGGCCGGAGTTCTCCGAGCAGGAGATCCAACCGCTGGTCGGCTTCGCGGGCCAGGCCGCACTCGCCATGGAGCTGACCGAACGCCGGAGCGCCGCGGAGCAGGTGGCGCTCCTCGAGGACCGGGACCGGATCGCCCGCGACCTGCACGACCTGGCCATTCAACGGCTCTTCGCCACCGGCATGACGCTGCAGAGCGCCGCCCGGCTCGTCGAACACGCCGGCGCCGCGGAGCGCGTCCAGCGCGCCGTCGGCGACCTGGACGAGACCATAAAGATCATTCGCTCGACGATCTTCGGGTTGCGGGCCCGGGAAACCGCGCTCCGGAACGGGCTGCGCACCAGGGCGGTCCGGACGGTGGAGGAGTCCGCCGCCGCGCTCGACTTCGCACCGAGCCTCCGCATGGAGGGGCTGCTGGACACCGAGGTGCCCCGGGAGGTGGCCGACGACGCCGTGGCGGTCCTGGCCGAAGCCCTGACCAACGTGGCCCGGCACGCCCGTGCGAACCGTGCGGCCGTGGCTGTCGAGCATGTGGACGGCTTCCTGACGGTCAGTGTGGCGGACGACGGCGTCGGCGTCCCCGGGGCCGGTCATCGCCGCAGTGGCCTGCGCAATCTGGAGCAACGGGCCGCACACTGCGGCGGGGAGCTGACGCTGTCCACCCCGCCCGACGGGGGCACCCTGCTGACCTGGCGGGTGCCGCTCCCGCCGGGCGACGACGGGCGACTGACGGGCGACACGGCACCGAACCGGCACGGAGAGGCCGGAGCGGAGAGACCGGCACGAGCGACCGAGGCTGACCGAGGCTGACCGAGGCGGAGCTGACCGAGACGCAGCGACCGGCACCGGGGGACCGGGGCGGATCCGCCCAGGGAGACCGGCCCGGGTCTCCGGTACGGGCAGGGGAGACGGAACGCGCACCGGCGCCCGGTGTGGAGGGGCCCGGCGGACCGGCCCGAAGGTGTGCAGCACAGCGGCGGACCGGCCCCGTCGGGCGGCGCCGCGGCGCGTCATCCATGGCGGTGACGCTCTCGCCGGTACCCGGCGGCCCGGTCGCCGGGCGGCCGGGCCACGGTCCGGGACGCGTTCCGGACGCGGTGCTCGATGCCGAGCTTCGTCAGGATCCGGACGACGTCGCCGCGGACCGTCCCTTCCGGCAGCCCGAGTGCACGCCCGATCCGCCGGTCCGTCAGGCCGTCGCCCACCAGCGTCAGCACCTGCTGCTCCCGGTCCGTCAGGGTGGCGCCCCGGCCGTCGTGGGACCGCGCGTCGCTCTCGTCCGGGCTCCGCAGGCCCGCCAGGAGCCGCCGGACGGCCGATGGGTCCAGCAGCGGACGTCCCGCTGCCACGGTGCGGATGGCCGCCACGAGGCCGGAGCCCCTCAGCCGGCGCGGGACGTATCCCGCGGCCCCGGCCATGACCGCGTCCAGCAGCGCATCGTCCTCGTCGAACGACGTGAGCATCAGGCACGCCAGTTCGGGGCGGCCGGAACGCAGGGCGCGGCACACCGGGATGCCGTGCCCGTCGGCGAACCGGACATCCACCACCACGACGTCCGGCCGCAGCGCCACCCCCTCGGACAACGCACCGCCGATGCCGCCTGCCGCACCGACGACGGCGATGTCGCTCTCGGGCTCCAGCAGGTCGCGGATGCCGCGCAGCACGACCGCCTGCCCGTCCAGGAGGAAGACCCGGACGGGGCCCTCAGCGCGGTCCGCGGTCGTCCGTTCCACGGAACTCCTCCGGTCGGTACTGCCGGTCCCCGCCGGCCCATCCACAGCCCCGTCGCCGGTGGACGGCCGGGCCGTAGGGCGCCCACGACGACCGCCGATGGACACCCCGTGTGCCGCGGCGCCCGGTGGGGGAGTTCATCGCCCGCGCGGCCGGAGCCGGCTCAGGGGTGGTACCGCCGGGACCACTGCGGTTCGAACGTCTCCCACTCGTGCTCCCACCGGGCGTACCGGCTGCGGTCGAGGAGCCGGCGCATGACCGCCCGGGCGCCGAACCCCCAGGCGGTCACCAGCCCCGCCGTGAGGAAGCCCGCCGCCCAACCGGTCGCCACCGCCGCCTTCTCGGGCATGGGCGCCGTGGTGACCGATCCGGTGCGGTCGACCCAGATCCGCACCGTGGAGCCCTTGGCCGTGCCGGGCGCGACCGCGGCCGTCCCGGACCGCTGCGCCCCGTTCCCCTCGGTCCAGCGCACCGCGGCCCGGCTGGTTCCGTCGGTGTCGGTCTGTGCCATGACCTCGGCGTCCGCGGTCAGCCGGGCCTGCACCCGGTGCCGTTCCGCCGCCTGCGCCCGCACGGTGTGCATCTCGGATGCGTGGGCGACCCGCCCGACCGCCAAAGAGGCGGTCGGCACGCCCGCGAAGAGCAGGGCGACCAGCGCGGCGGAGCACCACGATTCGACCCGGTCGGCCCTGCGCACCAGGGGATTCCTGCCGTTCGCGGGCTCGGAGCGATGCGGGTCGCTTCCGCCGTCCGGGTCTCGCACCGCCATGGCCGGCCCTCCCTGCCGTGCGGCCGAGTCCGTGCGGTCCCGGCCTCGGTACCAGGATCCGACGGTGGTCCGCACCCGGTCATGGGGCCGAAGGTCCCGGCCCGCCGACGGGCGGCACCCGGCCCTCCGGCCCTCCGGCCGCGTCGGCCTGCGTGACGATGACCGCGGCCTGGACCCGTCGCTCCACCCCGAGCTTCGCCAGCAGGCGGGAGATGCGGTTCTTGACCGTCTTCTCCGCCAGACAGAGCCGCTCACCGATCTGCCGGTTGGTGAGCCCCTCGCCGATGAGGGCGAGAATCTCGCGCTCGCGACGCGTCAGGCCGGTCAGCACCTCCGGCTCCCGGGGCGCCGGTTCCCGCAGCCGCGCCAGGAGACGGGCCGTCGCGCCGGGATCGAGCATCGACCGGCCCGAGGCGACGGTCCGGACCGCGGAGACCAGGTCGGATCCCTCGATCTGCTTGAGCACATATCCGGCCGCACCAGCCATGACCGAGTCGAGCAGGGCCTCGTCGTCGTCGAAGGAGGTGAGCATCAGACAGGCCAGGTCCGGGAGGCGCGAGCGCAGTTCCCGGCAGACGCTCACTCCGTCCCCGTCCGGGAGCCGGACGTCCAGCACAGCGACGGACGGGCGCAGCGCCGGGACGCGCGCCAGGGCCCGCTCGGCGGTCGGTGCCTCGCCCACGACACGGATGTCCGGCTCGTCGTCGAGCAGGTCCTGCAGCCCGCGCCGCACGACCTCGTGATCGTCGAGCAGGAACACCGTGATCGGGGTGTCCGGGCCGGTACGCGGGGTCCGTGTCATCCGCCGCTCCTTTGCCGTCTGCGGTATTCCGAGGTGCGGAATCCCGGGACGCGATGTTCCGGGGCCGGCGCCCACCGGGAGTACGGGAACGGACGCGTCAGCCGCTCGCCCACCCGGAGCGCCACCGACCCCCTCAGGGTGCCACCGCACCGGCGCGTGCACCGGCCGGCGGTGCCGGGGCGGGCCGGGAGGTGCCCGGGGTGTTCCGGTCGTGCAGGCGTCACCGCCGGGCCCGGCGGCGGCTGACGGCTCTCGCATGGCGGAGCGGGGACAGCGGTGGTGTCCTGGAATCACCGGCCCGGCACGCCGGGAGAAGGACACGGGCGGTGACCGGCTCCTGCCCCCGGATGCCGGGGCGGGCCACCCACCGGTGGCCCGGGGGCGGCCGAGAGAGAGGCGAGCGCGGTGGTGCACCCGGTGGTCGTGGGGGTCGACGGCTCCGACCCCGGTTGGCGGGCGGCGGACTGGGCCGCGGACGAAGCCGCCCGGCACGGACTCCCGCTGAGGGTCGTTCACGCCTCCTGGTGGGAGCGGTACGACACCTTCATCCCGTCCACCAGCGTCGACCGGGCGGAGGCCCGGATCGCCGCGGCCGATCTCGTGGCGTCGGCCGAGCAGCGGCTCTCGCTCCGGCAGCCGGGCCTGACGGTGACCGGCGCGGTGGTGGCCATGGACCCGGTCAAAGCCCTGGTCGAGGAGGGCCGGTCCGCGCACGCGGTGGTCGTCGGCAGCCGCGGGCTCGGCACCCTGGCCGAGATGCTGCTGGGGTCGGTCGGCCTCGGGCTGGCCGGCCAGGCGACCTGCCCCGTACTGGTGGTGCGGGGCCGGGAGGAGAACGAGACCGGCCGGTTCCGCCGCGTCGTCCTGGGGGTGAGCCGGGGCAACGTGGACTCCCACGCCATCGGGTTCGCCTTCCGGGAGGCGGCGGCGCGGGGCGCGGAGCTGGTGGCGGTGCACGCCTGGCGGCGCTCGGAGGAGCGCTCGGGCGCCGCGGCCACGGGGGAGTCGGGGGCGGAGACGCTGCTCGACTCGGCGCTGAGCCGTGCGGCACCCGGGCACGAACAGGTGCCGGTGGTGCGGGAGTCCGTGGAGGGATCGCCCCGTCACGTCCTGCTGAAGGCAGCCGAGTCCGCCGACCTGCTCGTGGTGGGTGCGCGCCGCCGCCGCGGGCTGTTCGGCCTCGAACTCGGTCTGGTCAACCATGCCGTGCTGCACCACGCGATGTGCCCGGTCGCGCTCGTCCCCCGGAACGACGAGCCTCCTCACGCCGGGTCCACGGAGTAGTGCCGTCCGGAACGCCGCAGTCACGCGGGACGCCTCCTGGGTGATCGGCTGAAACGCGTATTGCCGCTGCATCCCCGGTGACGCAGGCTGGAGTTGTCGATCACTTCACCACGGGGGAGAGCCGCGTGCCGGACGTCGCGCCGGTGAACATGCCGTTCGCCGACCGGAATCGGCCCTCGTCCGACCTGAGGCGTCCGCGCCGGTGAGGGAGCGAGCTTCCGCGCAGGCCGCCCGCCCGCTCCGGTCCGACCGCAACTTCACCGTCTTCTGGGCCGTCCAGACCCTCTCCGAACTGGGCAACGCCTTCTCCCTGGTCGCCCTCCCCCTGCTGGTGCTCCACGCCACCGGCTCCGTGGCCAGGATGGGACTGCTCACCGCCATCGCCGGCGTCGGCCTGATCCTCACCGGGCTGGTGGGCGGGACCCTGGTCGACCGGTTCGACCGGCGGCGGATGCTGATGCTCTGTGACGCGGCCCGCTTCCTCCTCTACGGCCTGATCCCCGTCGTCTGGGCCGTGGACCCGCAGATCTGGCTGCTGTACGTGGTGATGGGGTTCGCCTCCGTCTTCGAGATGCTCTTCAAGATCACCTATGTCACCGCGGTCGCCAACCTCGTCGACCGGGACCGGATCGTCGAGGCCAACGGCCGGCTGGAGGCCACCAACGCGGTCGCGAACGTCGCCGGTCCCGCTCTGGCCGGGGCCGTGGCAGGCCTGTTCGGCCCCACCGCCGCCATCGCCATCAACGCCGGAAGCTTCGGTGTCTCGCTGCTCGGCCTGGCCTTCATCCGGCTCCGCCCGGCAGCCGGGCCCCCCGAGCGGCCCGCGGACGGAGAGGCCCCCCGCCGCGCCGCCCTGCACGACCTGCGCACCGGCTTCCGCACCGGCGTGGTGTTCCTGTGGCGCACCCCGGTCCTGCGGGCCCTGACCGTACTGCTGACGGTCACCACCTTCCTCGTCCTCGGCATGACCGACGTCGTCATCTACCACCTGCGCCACGGCCTGGGGCAGGACGACGAGGTCGTCGGCTATGTGCTGGCCCTGGCCGGACTCGGCACCTTCCTGGCCGCCGCGGCCAGCTCCTTCCTCCGCCGAACTCTGGGCTTCGGCCCCTGCTGGACGGGGGCCTTCGCGCTGGCCGCCTGCGCCGTCCTGGTGCTCGGGCTCGTCGACAGCGTGGCCGTGGCCGCCGTGACGGTCTTCCTCTACTCCGCCGGGATCACCCTCGCCGGGGTGTGCTCCATGTCGCTGCGGCAGCAGATCACCCCGGACCAGCTGCTCGGCCGCGTCACCTCCGCCTTCTGGACCGTCCACAGCAGCCTCGCCCCCCTCGGCGCGGCTCTGCTGACCGCCCTGGTCGGCCGGTACGGAGCGCGCGGGCCGCTGATCGGGGTGGCGGCGACGTTCCTGACCGTCGCCCTGATCGCGCTGTTCACCCCCATCCGCCGGCGTCACCCGGAGCGGACATCCGCCCCGCCCGTCCCCGGCGAGGCGTGCCACGACGCACCCGAAGTCCGCCGGTGACGAGGAGCGTTGCGGCCCGGTGCCACCCGGCCCGGCAGGCGCCCGTCACATGCGCACGTACTGCTCGATGTCCTCGCCGAACTCGGTCAGCGCCGCCCCGGTGAGGGTGGGCCGGGTCTCCGCGATGGCGGCCAGGAAGTCCTCGGTGCCCGCGGGTGCCCCCGCCCGGTCGAGGAATTCGCGTTCGAACGCCGCGTGAGCGCCCTTACTCGCGGCGAACTCGATGTCGGCGGGGGTGAACATCTCGCTGGCCTCGACCAGCCGGTGCAGGTCGACGCCGTCCGTCGCGGGCCCCAGATAGCGCCGCCAGATCGCCGCCCGCGCCACGGGGTCCGGGGGACCGACGGGGATGACGTAGTCGAACCGTCCGTGGCGCAGGAACGCCGGATCCAGGGAGCGCACCGAGTTGGTGGCGCAGATCAGCAGCCGGTCGTCGTGCTCCCGGAATCCCGGGATCAGCTTCAGCAGTTCGTTGGTGACCCCGTGCCCGGGGTCGACGGCCACGCCGGACCGGACACCCGCGATCTCCTCCACCTCGTCGATGAAGAGCAGGACGGTCTCCAGCTCGGCGAGGTCGGCGAACGCGTCCCGGAGCGAGGCGGCCGGCCCTCCCGCGGTGCCCGAGGCGAGCCGGGAGGGAAAGAGCTCCACGAACGGCCACGCCAGCCGGGAGGCGACCGCCTTCGCGAAACTGGTCTTCCCGGTGCCCGGCGGACCGAAGAGGATGACCGCCTTCGGGGGCCGCACCCCGTACCGGTCGGCCAGCGCGGGTTCCGCCAGCGGCAGCACGATCCGCCGCTCGATGGCCTCCTTCTCCCGCTCCATGCCGGCGAGCCCGTCCCACAGGCCGGGGAGCAGCACCCGGCCGCCGAGCTCCGCGAGGAGCCCGGCGTCGCTGGTGCCGAGATGCTCGATCTTCTCGTAGAGCACGAGGCCGGTGCGGGGCCGGTAGCCGGAGTTTTCCAGGGCCGCGGTCCCGGTGACACCCGGCTCCAGCAGCGCGCCGATCCGGCGCACGCCCTGGGCCCGCAGCCGCCGCTCGAGTTCGGCGATCAGGGAGCTGCCGATCCCGCGGTTGCGCCACATCCCGGCCAGTGCCACCAGCGTGATCCACGCCCGCTCACCGTGGGCCTGGGCCACGGCCATGCCCACCACCTCGTCGCCCACCACGGCGACCACGGCGGGCGCCCCCGACCGGGCGGCGATCATGACCTCGGAGACCGGGAAGACGGGAGCAGCGTCGTCCGCCTGCCGGGCCTGGTCCCAGATCTGGATGGCACGGTCCAGATCGTCGTCGCGGAAGTCCCGCAGTCGCCACGTCGGCATGATCACCCCTGGCCGAGGTCGCCACTGCCCCGGCCGCCGCACGCCGCCCCTCGGGCACCGCATGCCGCGCCCGCCGAGGCGCACCTGCCCTGCCCATTCTCCGTGCCGGACGGCCCGCCGTCGAACGGGCGGGCGGCCGCGCGGGTGCTACGGCCGGGCCCGGCAGGTCGCGTCCCGGGACGGTGGCCGCCGAACTCAACAGCCGCCCACGCAAAGCGCTCGGCTGGGAAACCCCAGCCGAGCGCTTCGCCACGTTGCTGGACCTAGCCAGCTGACCAGCAGTTTTGCAACGACTCCTCGAATTCACCCACGGCGGGGGCTTCAGCGCTTGAGCGGTGAGCGCAGGACCGGCAGTTGTCGTCAACCGCGGCTACAGCATCGAGACCGAAGTCTCAGCGCTCGGATGCCGAAGCATCGAGCCTTATGCCACTCCCCAGACCCACTTGGAGCAGCGGTGCATCTTGAAGTTCTTGTCCAGCAGGCACACCTTCAGCCTGACGGAGATTCCCTCGGCTATGTGCGCGGGAACCTTGGTGCACTTGCCCTTTCCGCCGACGATGAGTGATTTCCCCTCGTTCAGCCACTCCGCCATCAAGCGCACCTCCATACCGTCCTTCGCGTTATCGCAGACCCTGAAGCTCTCCCCCGTGGCGCGGAACTCCGCGAAGCCCGCGTCGTCTGTCGTCATCGCATGGTTGCTCTGTGCGGCGAACGCCGGTGAGGTGCAGAGAATTGCAGCGGCGGCGGTGGCGATCCCGGTCGCCAGAAGACCTCGAACCTTCATTGACTCCCCCAGTTCGGATTCCCTTTGGTCGGACCAAAGGGGTGATGAAAGTGATGGGCGGTGCAGGTGCGCCATACCGTCAGGTGGACCGCACCCCCGCCGGCGCAGGCGGTCGCGCGGCCGAAAGGCTCACCCGGCGAGGCCGCCACTTAATGCGTCTGGATGAGCATTAAGGCTGTGGGGACACTATCGGGTGTGAACACGCCGGGCAACTTCTGCTCATCGAGTGCTGCGGGCATCTCCCGCCGCCCTCCGGCGGGCGGCGCGCCAGGACTCCTGCGAACGCGGGCGGCGTCCGAAGTCGAGACGCCCCTTCCGCCCTCACGTGAACGGGCGGCTGTGCCCGCCGGCGGCGGTCGGCTTCCCCTTCACGGGCACTTCGGCCGGGCATGCCAAGGAGGGAAGCGTTCCGGGCGGTACGGCGCGGAGGTCCGGTCAACCTCCACGGCTCCGCTCGCGTCTGAGGGCTCGAGAAACCAACCGGCCGCACCATGGAGGGGCGCCCCGGCCGGTCACCGCCCCGCCGCCGGCGTGCACCGGGCAGCGGGCCGGTCGGCCCGCGGACCGGCGCCTCCACTCCGACCTCGGAGGAAGTACCGCACGAATGATCACGACACTGGCCGTCGAGAACTACCGCTCGCTGCGCAAACTGATCGTCCCCCTCGGCCGGCTCACCGTGGTGACCGGCGCCAACGGCACCGGCAAGTCCAGCCTCTACCGCTCCCTGCGTCTGCTGGCCGACTCCGCCCGCGGCGGAGCCGTCGCCGCCCTGGCCCGCGAGGGCGGCCTGCCCTCCACCCTGTGGGCGGGACCCGAGAGCGTCAGCCGGGCGGTGCGCGCGGGCGAGGCACCGCTGACGGGCACGCTCCGTACCGAACCCGTCAGCCTCCGCCTGGGCTTCGCGGGGGACGAGTTCGGCTACGCCGTCGACTTCGGACACCCCATTCCCTCCGCCGGAACCCCCAAGGTGCCGTCGCTGTTCAACCTCGACCCGGAGATCAAACGCGAGGCGACCTGGGCCGGCCCGGTGCTGCGCCCCGCCGCGCTCCTGTCGGACCGGTCCGGGCCCGCGGTGAAGACCCGCGCGGCCGACGGGAGCTGGCACCGCAGCACCGGTGTTCTGCGCCCCCACGACTCGATGCTCAGCGAACTCGCCGATCCGCAGCTGGCACCGGACCTCCTCACCCTGCGCGAGCACATCCGCTCCTGGCGCTTCTACGACCATGTGCGCACCGACGCCGACGCACCGGCCCGCTCCACCCGCATCGGCACCCGCACCCCCGTGCTCTCGGCCGACGGCTCCGACCTGCCGGCGGCACTCCAGACGATTCGGGAGACCGGCGACGAGGAGGCCCTCGCCGAGGCCGTCGACGCGGCCTTCCCGGGCAGCCGGATCGAGATCGCCCCGAGTGACGGCCGCTTCGGCCTCCAGCTGCACCAGCCCGGCCTGCTGCGACCGCTGGGTGCCGCGGAACTCTCCGACGGCACCCTGCGCTACCTGCTGTGGGCCGCGGCGCTGCTCACTCCCCGCCCGCCCGCGCTGATGGTGCTCAACGAGCCGGAGACCAGCCTGCACCCGGACCTCCTCGAGCCCCTGGCCGACCTGATCCTCACGGCGAGCCGGGACACCCAGACGGTCGTGGTGACCCACGCCGGACCGCTGGCGACGGCGCTGACCGCCGGGGCAGCCCGGCACCGGGTGGAGCTGCAGAACATCGAACTCGTCAAGGAGTTCGGCCGCACCGAGGTCGCGGGCCGCGAGAGCATCCTGGACGAACCGCTGTGGCACTGGCCGAAACGCTGACGAACGCCGGCCGGGTTTCCGCGCCGGTTTCCGTGCCGGATCCGGCACGGCCCGGGCCGCCGGTTCAGGGCTCCCGCGGGAGGTCTCGGTGCGGGCTCGCGGGTTCCGGCGCGGCGGCCCGGCGGGGAGGCCGGACCTCCCAGGGCTCGGCCGGGGTGCCGTCCGGCTCCCACCCGTAGCGGAGCAGCCGGCGCGCGTCGGCGGACCGCCCCGCGTCCCGCAGCAGGGCGACGGCCTGCTTCAGGGCATAGCCGTAACCGTCGCCGCGGTCCGCGTACTGCTGCCAGGCGGTGAGCGCGTCGTCGGTACGGTGCGCCTCCGTGTACAGGCGGGCGACCAGGGCGGAGTGATCGACATCCCGGCAGGTCCGCAGATACGCGACGGCGCCGTCGGTCCGCCGGGTCCTCCCGAGCAGTTCCGTCAGCTGGTCCTGCGCGTACCAGCCCCCTTCACCGACGACCTTCAGCAACTCCCGCTCCAACGCGTCGGTGCGGCCCGTCCTGTCCAGCAGGGCGGTCATCTCACGCCATGCCTGGCGATAGCCCCGCGCGTCGAGTCGGGCGTACCAGGTGAGTGCTTCGTCGCTCCGGCCGGCGTCCGCGGCGAGACCCGCGGTGCGGAACACCGTCGACGGATCGTCGGAGTCGGCCCGCTCCCGCAGCCACCGGCCCACCTGACGCACATCCTCGGCGTCGCCGCAGTGCACGGCTCGCGGGCCGCCGTCCCCGCGGTCGGTCAGACACCGCCGGACGTCGTCATAGCGGTCGGCGACATCGATGAGCAGCGCTGCCCTCAGCAAGGCGCTCGCATCGCCCGATGCCGCGGCCTCGTCCCATCCGGGCAGCAGATCGCGCGGTGCGGTGCCCGACTCCGGCATCCCGAACCCGAAGAGACCGGCCATCCCACCGAGCAGGCCGATGCACTCGCGCATCAGCAGCAGGGCCACGCCCGCGTACCCCTGTGCCTGCAACAGCCCCGCCATCCGGCGCAGGGAACGGGCGCCGCCCGGTGGTTGCGCGGATCCGGCCGACGGCGACGCCAGCCAGGTGAGCGCCTCGTCCCCCCGGCCCCTGCCGTGCAGCATGCCCACGGCGTGGTCCAGCGCGGCGCAGTCACCGTCGTCCGCCCGCTCCTTCAGCCAGGCGATGGCCTCCTCCACGCGCCCGTCGGCCTCCAGCAGTTCGGCGACCTCGACAGCCGTGGTGTCGTTCACGGCCCGGTGGCTGAGCGCGTACGCCTTCAGCCACTCCACGGCTTCGTCGGCGGGCCGCAGGGCGACCCACCGCCGGACCGTCTCCGGCAGGGCCATGGTGTCGCCCCGTTCGGCAAGGCCGCGCAGCCAGCCGATCGCCTCGTCGGCCCGCCCGGCACCGATCAGCAGTTCCGCCGCCGTGCGCAGCCAGGCCTCGCGGGCCGGTGCCTCCCAGTCGCACTCCTCGGCGAGGCGCTGCCACACGCGGATTGCCTCTTCCGTATGCCCCTGCTCCTGCAACAGCCCGGCCAGACCGCACACTTCCGAGATGCCGCCGCCGGTGTGCCGGTCCCGCAGCCAGGCGAGGGCTTCGTCGCTGCGTCCCTCGCGCACCAGCACGTCCAGGATCCGGCGGGAGGTGTAGCCGTGGGTCATCTGCTCGGCTCTCTCCCACCAGACGCCGGCCTCCTCCCGGCCGGAGCCCCGCAGGAAGTGGGCGGCCCGCACCGGGGCCTCGCGGTCGCCCGCGGCCGTGGCGGCCTCCCACCAGCTCAGTGCCTCGTCCGCGCGGCCCTCCCGGGCGGCCACGGCACCGGCGAGCGCCATGGCCCGGGGATCCCCGGCGTCGGCCGCACACCGCCACCACGGCACCGCCTCGTCCCGGCGGTCGGCCCGCTCCAGCAGACGCGCCAGCTGCACCATCGCGTCGCGGTCACCGGCCTCGGCGGCACGGTGCAGGAGCACGGCCGCGCACCGGTACCGGCCCCGCTGCTCGGCCGCCTCGGCAAGGGCACGGAGATCGCTGCCGACGGTGAGACGGCCGGCGGCGGCATCCCAGAAGCCGGCGGGCGGGCACTCGGCGGCGCGGGTGCGCTCGCCGTGCTGCCGGAGGTAGTCGGCCGGCCGCACCACACCGGGGACCGCGCCCATGCCGGAAGCGGGCGCCACGTCCTGCAGCGCACTGGTCACATCCCTGATCACCGTGCGGGCGTAGCCGAGACCGCGGGTGAACCAGTGGTCGGGGCTGCCCTCGCAGGTGACGGCGGCGGCGCGCCGGCGTTCGGTCAGATAGCCGAAGGCGGCGGCTTCGAGGAAGGCGTACGGCAGCGGGGCGGCCGCCCCCAGGCGTGACGCGTCCAGAGCCACCGTGATCAGGGCCTTGCCGTAGACGCCGGCGGCATCGGACGGACTCTCGTAGTGATCCACCAGCTGCGCGGCGGCGGTGAGTTCCTGCGTCACCTCGGAGCTGCCGCCCCGCAGGGCCGCCGCCAGCGCCGGGTCGTGCCCGGCCGCCGCACGGACCGCGTCCAGACCGTCGGAGAACGTGTCGGGAACGTGGGCGTTGTGCGCCTGCTCCAGCAGGATCCGGGCCTGCCGGTGGGGGTCGTTCAGATCCCCCTGCCGGGGGGCCGCGGTGAGGTCCCGGTGCCGGTCCGGCCACAGGGTGGCGATCACGATGAGCGGACCGTCACCGTCCAGCCGGCGCAGCAGTCCGGCGGCGACGGCCTCCCCGGCCGGGCCCGTCAGGTGGTCCTGCGCCTCGTCCAGCCACACCACGGTCCCCGGGGCCACGGCGTCGGCGGCCAGCGCCGCCAGCAGCCCGTCCCCGTCGGCGGGACACAGCATCACGAAGTCCTCCGGCACCGCGGCCCGGAGCGCCTCGAACGCGGTCCGGGTCTTGCCCGTACAGGACCCGCCGCGCACCACCACCAGCAGCGGTGGCGCCCCGTCCGCGGCGGCCCGCACCAGCCGTTCGCGCAGGCGGAGATCGTGGGGGCGGGGCACATAGTGCGGCAGCACGAACTCGGACGTGGCATCCGTGCCGGAGAGCCCGCTGATCGCCCGGTGCACCCCCAGCCGCTGCGCGCCCCACGACCGCAGCGGACGCGGCCGGTCGGGCAACGCCGCCCGGAGTGCCTGCCGTTGCTCGCGTTCGGCGGCCTCGCGTGCCCGCCGTTCCTCCTGTTCGACGGCTGCGCGCGCCTGACCCCGCACGGCGGCGTCCGGGGAGGGCGGCGCCGCCCGCCGGTCCTGCTCGGCCTTCCAGCTGATCTCCCAGCGCTCACCGGCCAGCAACTCGGCGACCGTTTCCTCCGAGGGACCGTCCGGATCCACTTTCGTGCCGAGGATGCCCTGGCGGCGGGCCTCCTCGCGGATCTCCCCGACGACGGTCAGCAGCGCCCTCGCGGAAGTCGGGCAGTGCTCACCGCGCAGCCATGACCCCACCGTGTTCCTGCTCTTGACGCCGGTGAGCAGACGGCCCAGTGCGCTGTCCGTCGGCCGGCGCCCCAACCGGGTGCGCTTCAGCGTGCCGACGCGCCGTAAGTCCTCGAAAATGTCAGGCGTTCTGCCCACCTGCCGCCCCCCAGCGTGCCCGGATGATGTCCTGCTGTCCGGAGCGGACGCGGCCGGACACGCCGAGCGTAGGCCGTCCACCAGGCGCCGGGCACACCAAGTGCCCAATTCGTTGCGGACTGTTGCGGGACGCGACACCGGACGTCCAGCCTCGCCGCAGTCGGCCCCGCTCGGGGCCCGTCCGAGGGGGATCCATGACCGGTCTTCATCTGCTGGCCCTGCTGCTGGCGTTCTCCGTCGCCGTGCACATCGGCTCCGCCGCCGCCTTCGTCGCCTGGCGCGGCGGCGCCTCGCCGGCCGTCGCGGTCGCGATGGGCGGCAGCGCTGTCGGCGGCGTGTTCGCGCTGTACCTCGCGGCCGTCGGTGCCTATCACTAGGTGTATTGATCACGAGCGGCGCGGAGCGAGTTGTGGCCAGGGGGCGGTTGAGCCCCCTGAGCCCCCGCCGTTCCGCGAGGAAAAGCAGTCGTGGAACATGCCGGGTGTGGGGGAGAATCTCTCGGTTCACCTAGGTACCAGGAGATTCATGTACAAGCGTCTGGCCCCGCTCACCGTCTGTCTTGCGCTCGCCGCTTTCGGCGCCTCGGCATGCGGCCCGTCCGGTGACCGTGGGCCGAGCGCCTCGCCGACACCGGCTGCCGCGCCCGTGTCCGCCTCCGCCGCCCCGTCCGGGAGCCCGTCGGCGACCCCCACCGAAGGGCGCCGGCTGGCAGGGCTGGCGGCCGAGCTCTACCTCAGGATGGTCCGGAAGCACTACCCGGAGCTGGACCGCATCAGCGATGACGTGCTCGTTGCTCATGGCAACGCGTTCTGCCTCGCCCCCAGGGAGGCCCTCGTCGACCGGGCCATCAGGACCAAGAAGGAACTCGAGCTCACCGGGAAGCAGGCTTCGGGAATCCTCGGTGCCGCACACGGCTATTGCGGCAGGAAGGCGTTCGGGTGACGCCGGAGGACCAGGTCGGGGCCAGGGCCTGTCGCTTGGACCGGGCCGGGCCGCGGTGTCCGGCAGCGCGCCTCCAGGCTGTGCCGCCGGTTCGGGGCAAGCGCGGCCGGCCTCCGGCGGCGCTTGCCCCGACGCCCTGCTCGGTGACCGCGGCTACGGCCACGATCAGTACCGCCGATGAGGCCAACTCCTAACTCTCCCGGCCCTCCTCGACCACCTCCACCCGCGGTGTGCGCAGGTTTCTCGGGTCGATGCGGAGCGCGCGGCGGTCCGTGTTCCGCATCGCGACAAGGTCCTCGTCCCACCGCCGGTCGCGCAGCTCGGAGTCGGTGAGCAGCAGGTCCGCGCCGGTTCGCCCGGTGGCGGCCAGGTGGCCGACGAAGCCGAGCGGCAGCCGCTCGACGCGCCATCCCGGCCAGGCGGCGGCCGTGCGCGCTGTGAGGCGGGAAGGTACGGGCTCCGTGGTCCAGTAGCGCAGTCGGCGCGCGGGGACGTCGACGACCACGCCGGCGTTGACGGTCTCTTCCATCGGCATGGGGTACGGGGCGTGGGCGGGCAGCGTCCCGGTGAGGGACTCGCCGTGCCGGGCCAGCCATGGCACCACCTCGCGGAGGGTCAGCTGGTGGTCCAGCACCGTGTGATCGGCCCTGATGAGGCTCACCACCGCTTCAGCGGGTGCGAGGAAGTCGGCGATGATCTCGCTGTGGAGCACCGAGATCCGCCACGCGCCGGGGTCCCAGCCGACGAACCAGCCCTCCCGTGAGGTCAGCGGCACCGCGTCGCACAGGTCCGGGCCCGTCTCGGCCTCGGTGGCGGCCGGCTCGGCTCCCGCCACCATGTCGGCGAGGTCATCGCGCCCGCCCCACGCGTACTCCACGTCCCAGCCGTCCCAGTCCGATGCCGACGCCCGTCGCCGCGCGTGGCAGTCGAGGTAGTGGGCGTCCGGCGGGTCGCAGCCGTAGTAGCGGTATCGGTGGGCGACCAGGTCGAGGGCGGCGCCGCAGCAGAAGGGGCCGTCCAGAAGAACACGGGCACGGCCGTCGCCCACGCGCGTGCCGCCGCGAAGCACCGACTCGACGAGGCGCATGCGGTCGGTCGCGTCGGTGAGGTCCCACCTGCCCCACTTCTCGCGCATGATCCAGCTCGTGCCGTCCTCGGCCCGCAGGGCATACGCCGTCCAGCACCCCATGCCGGCACGATAGTTGCAGGAGCAGGCTGTGCCTCCATCGAGCGAGCATCACAAGAGATGACCTCTAAGGTATGGGCATGGGCGAGAAGACGATTCCGATCCTGCCGTGCCAGTCCCTCCAGCCCGTTCTCACCTTCTACTCGGCTCTCGGGTTCGAGGTGACCTTCCAGCAGAAGAGCCCCAATCCCTACGCCGTCGTGCAGCGCGGCGACATCGAGCTCCAGTTCTTCGGGCTGAAGCAGTACGACCCGGCCGCGTCGGTCAGCACCTGCTACGTCCTGACCGACGATGTCGATGGGCTGTACCAGGCGTTCCGTGCCGGCCTGAAGGAGGCGTACGGGAGGATCCCCACCCGCGGACTCCCGCGCGTCGGACCGGTGAAGGACATGTCGTACGGCGTGCGGCAGTTCCTGATCACCGATCCCGCGGGCAACTGCCTCCGCATCGGACAGCCGACCCGCGAGGACCAGCACCACCGGCCCGCCCCTCAGGAGACGTTCGCCCGGGCGCTGCACCATGCGTCCCTGCTCGCCGACTCGAAGGGCGACCCGGCGGCCGCGGCGAAGGTCATCGACCGTGTGCTCCGCCTGGAGGACGAACGGCCGACTCCCCTGCAACTGCTGCACCTTCTGGTCCTCCGGGCGGATGTCGCCGGGCGGCTGGGGGACGAGGAGACCGCGGCGACCGCCTGCGCCGACGCCGCCGCGGTCCGGCTCACCGCCGAGGAACGGAGTTCGGCCCGTGCCGAGCTGGCGCGGTTGGCGGACCTGCGGACCGTCGGCGGGCCGTGAGAGTGCGGTGCCCGTCCTCAGCCCCGGTCCTTGAACCGATCCGTCACGGGCGGGCACACGGCGCCGCGCTGCGGACCGGGTCCCGGGGGAGGAGGGTCGGTAAACGGCTCGCGGGCCCGTGTGCGGAGGGCTCGGAGTCACCAGTAGGCCGCGTGGGGGCGCTCGGTCCTCGGGGGTGCCGTGGCACCCCGAGGCGGCGGTCAAGCGGGCCGGTCCACCGCCGGCACGCGCGCCCAGTGGGTGGTGCCCTGCCGGTGACGGCGGGTTCCGTGCGCGGTGGCGAGCGTGTCGACGATGGCCAGACCGCGTCCGTGCTCGTCCTGGGCACACGATGCCGCCCAGGCCCCCTGCTGCGCGGCCGGGCCGCCGTCGGTGATGCCGACCCACACCCGCCGCCCCGTGTGTTCGAGCAGCACATTCAGGGCCAGCGGCGGTCGTGCGTGCTCGACGGCGTTGGTCACCAGCTCGGACACCACCAGCAGGACCGAGGCGGCCGCGTCCTCGGCGACCTGCCACCGGCGCAGCACGGATCCGACGATCTGGCGGGCGTGCCGGACCGACTCCGGACGGTGCGCGAGTCGATACGACGTGTGGTGGTCGGTGAGCGGCAGGCCCGCCGGGCCGCTGGGCGGGTCGTCCTGCTCCCGGCCCGGCCGACGTCGCTGCCGGGCGTCGGTCGCCGGAGCGAGTGCGAGCGATGAGTGGGTGCTCTTCATGGTCGTCTGCCGGAGGTGAGGGCGTCAGGGAACGAACAACACCTCCACCCTGCACAACGCCCGCGCCGGGCGAAGCCCGGAACATACCCGAACCACTACCCGGGTACGCACTACCCGCTTCCGGCTCCCCGCTTCCGGCTCGCCACGTCCTCCGCCGATCCGGCGTCGAGGCCGTCGGTAGGTGAAACCGGCGGCGGCACAGCGGTGGACACGCGGCGGCGGGCCAGGTGGAGCGCGCGGCGGTGATCCGCCCGGGGGAGTACGGATCCCCGAAGCGCCGTCGGCCCCGCCCCTTCCCCGCAGACCTCGCGTGCCGGGACTCCACCGCCGGCGGCCCCCGCCCCGGGGCAAGAGCGGTCCCGACCGGCTCCGCGCGCCGATCACCGGTCCCGGACGGACATCCGCACGGCCGCAGGCCCCGTCCGGACATCGCCCCGGCGCAGGCCCCGTCCGGACATCCGTACCGGCGCCGGCCCGGACGGCCGACGACCGGCCCCGGCACCGGCCGTCGGGCACTCCATGGGTAGCGCGCGCCCAGGTATCCCTCCGGGTGGTTCTCCCCTCACAGGATCCGGGGCCGGCCCACATGATCGGTCACATCGTCCTGCGCGTCCGTGCCGCGCCTCGCCGGCAGACCCGGTGCCTCGCGCACCGAAGAAGTGGCCCGCAGCCGTACCCGGCCCTCCCGTGCCGCCCGACCACCCACGGAGATCCCATCAACACGCCCGCTTCGCACGACGGTTCCGGCCCGCACTACCGGGCCGCCCGGATCCTGCACGACCAGGACGGCCCCCTGGAGGAGGTCGCCGGGCACCTGCTCGCGACCGAGCCCGCCGGCAGGGCGTGGGTCGCCGGTGCACTCCGTGCCGCCGCGCGCCTGGCCGCGGCACGGGGCGACGCCGAGGCCGCCGTCACGTACCTGCGGCGCGCACTGGAGGAACTGCCCGCGGCGGGGCGGGGCGTGCTCCTCGCCGAACTCGGCCGCGCCGAGGCACCGGCTCATCCGGCGGCGGCGGTCCGCCACCTGTGTGCCGCGCTGGACGAGCTCACCACCCCGGTGGCCCGGCTGGACGTGGTGCCCGTACTGGCCGACGCCCTGGCGCGGGGGCAGCGCGGCTGCCAGGCGGGCGAACTCCTCGAACGCGAGGCCCGGCTGCTGGCCACCACCGGTCCCTCGTGCGACGACGCCTCGTTCGGCCTGCGTCTGCAGCGTGTGCTCATCGAACTGGACGACCTGGAGAAGCGGCCGTGGATGACCGACAGGCTGGCCGAGCTGACGGCCGACGCGGACCGCGACCCCGGCCACCGACGGGCGGTCCGGGCGGTCCGCGCGGCACTGGCGGTCGGCCGCCCCGCCGACCGGGCGGCCGTGGCCGAGGACGCCCGTGACGCGCTGGACCCGTCGCCGCCCCGGGACGACACCTCCGCCGCCGCGACCGGACTGGCCGTCCTCGCCCTTCTCTGGTGCGACCGGCCGGCCGAGACGACGGACTTCCTCGACCGCCTGGCGGAACGGACCCAGTGGCACGACTGCGCTCCGGCGCGGACGCTGCTGGCGATGGGCCGCTGCGAGGTGGCCTACCGGGCCGGCCGTCTCCAGCCCGCCCTCGACGCGGGACGCCACTGGCTCGACCTGGCCTCGGCCGTCCGCGGCAACGCCATGGTGCCCCTGGCGGCCGCCGGGGTCCTGCGGGTGCTGCTGGAGACGGGACGGCGGGAGGAGGCCCCCGCGCTGCTGCTCGGCGCCGATCCCGAGCGGTACGGCACCTCCTGGCAGTGGGCACACCTGCTGGAGGCGCGGGCGCGGCTGCGCCTGGCGCACGGCGACCTCCCCGGGGCCCTGGAGGACCTGCTGGAGTGCGGCCGCCGCCAGATCGCCTGGCAGCGCGACAACCCCGCCGTCCTGGTGTGGCGGTCACTCGCCGCCGTCACCCACCTCGCGCTGGGCAGCCCCGGACAGGCCGCGCGCCTGGCGCACCAGGAACACGAGCAGGCCCAGGACTGGGGCGCCCCTCGGACCCTCGGCGTCAGCCTGCGCGCCGTCGGTATGACCGCCCGTGGCCGTCAGGGCCTGAAGCCCCTGGAGGACTCCGTCGGGCTGCTCGAGGAAGCCGGGGCCACCCTCGAACTCGCGCGGTCGCTGGTCGAGTACGCCACGGTGCGCTGCGAGGCCGGTCACGCCCGGCTGGCCCGGGAACTGGCGCTGCGCGGACTGGTCCTCGCCCGGCAGTGCGGGGCGGTCGACCTCGCCGCACTGGCCCGCGAGCGGCTGCGGACCTTCGGCGCCCGGCCCCGCAGGACGCACGAGGCCGGGGTGCAGGCGCTGACCGACAGCGAACGCCGTGTGGCGCTGCTCGCCGCCCGTGGGCACACCAACCGGGAGATCGCCGACACCCTGTTCATCACCCGGCGTACCGTCGAGAACCATCTGACCAGCGGCTTCCGCAAACTCGGCATCAGCGGCAGACGCGAGTTGGGGCCGCTGCTCGACGCGGCGGCCCCGCTCGGTGACGGGCCCGGCGCCGAGGGTTCGTGACCCGGTGCCCGTGACGGGACCGTGGTGACCCGGCTGGGGGACCGACCTTCTACGGAGGAGGTGGGCTCCGCCGGGCGAAGGCCGCGAGCCGTTCGGCAAAGGCCTCGACGAGGCCGTGGAGCTCATCCGGGCCTTCGATGACGAAGGGGCGGTCCAGCGAGGCGAGTACGGCGGGCAGCCAGTCGAGCCGGTCCACCCGCAGTTCGACACGACACCAGCCCTCGGCCCCCGGGTCCGCCCTGCCCGAGGACGGCGGTTCCGTCACGACTGCGACGCCGGGGGGCAGCCGGGTGTGGATCTGCTCGGCCGTTCCCTGGATGCGCAGGGCCACCTCGTGCCGGTACGGAACCGTGGCGAGCCCGGTCAGGACGCGCTCGGCCGGATCGATCCCGACGGGTGGTTCGAACGAGCCGGGCAGGATCCTCGCACCGGTGATGCGATCGAGTCTGAACGTCCGGTCCGCACCTGTCGGGAGATCCGCAGCCGTGACGTACCACCTGCCCGAGTGGGCGACGATCCCGTACGGGTGCAGGGTGCGCTCGCTGCGCCGGCCGTCGCCGGCGGTGTAGCGGATCGAGATCGGCCGGTGGTGGTGCACCGCGTCGGCCATCGGGAGGAGGACCGCAGGTTCCGGTGCCGCTGCTGCCGTGCCGGGCGGATCCGTGAAGGCGAGCGAGCCGAGCACGGCGTCGAGCCTGCGGCGCAGACGCTCGGGCAGCACGCGCCGGATCTTGGCCGCCGCCGTCTCACGCGCCGTATCCGTGGTCGCCGTCGGGCCCGATCGCCGGCCCGCGGCCAGGCCGAGCAGCACAGCGAGCGCTTCGTCGTCGCTCAGCATGAGCGGAGGCAGGCGGTAGCCGGGGGCGAGCCGGTATCCACCGTAGCGGCCGCGCACCGACTCCACGGGCACATCGAGGTCGACGAGTTGCTGTGCGTAGCGCCGTACGGTGCGTTCGTCGACGTTCAGCCGGTCGGCGAGTTCGGACACGGTCCGGATGCCTCCCGACTGCAGAAGCTCCAGCAGGGTGAGGACGCGGGCAAGAGGGCGGGGCATGCCCGGAATTCTCCCGCCGATACCGGGTGGGTTCCGCCCGGTATCGGTCGTAGCGTGCGTCACCAGTACCGACCGGCCACAGGAGAAAACCATGAACTTCGTCTCCGTCCGCATCATCACCGGCGACGTCGCCCGCCTCGTCGACTTCTACGAGCGCGCCACCAAGGTGTCCGCCACCTGGGCCAACGAGGACTTCGCCGAGCTCAGGACCGCATCGGCCACCCTCGCGATCGGCAGCACCCGCACGGTCCCGCTGTTCGCGCCCGGTTCGGCCCGGCCGGCCGACAATCGCAGTGTCATCCTCGAATTCCTCGTCGACGACGTCGACAGCGTGTACCGGAACCTGAGCGGCTTCGTGGAGGACTTCGTCAACGAACCCACCACGATGCCCTGGGGAAACCGCGCGCTCCTGTTCCGCGACCCCGACGGCAACCTCGTCAACTTCTTCACCCCGGTCACGCCGGCCGCCGTCGAGAAGTTCGCCCCTTGATGAGGGGCAGCACGGCCGCCGGGCACGGCTTCGCCACCGGCGCTGGCCTGCCCGGAGACCGGGCGGTGGTGCCACAGGCGCCGCTCCGTCCGGCACCGAGCGGGGCCACGGATGCTGCCCCGCCCGGCACCGGACGTGTCAACACCCGTGGCACCACCGCCCGTCGGGACGTGTCGGGCGCTATCCGGCCCGCTTCAGCCCCACGTACTGCATCGCTCCGAACACCACCACGGCGATGCCGATGAAGCCGACGTAGGCGTTGCCGAGCAGGGTGATGGGGAACCACGCCGGTCCGGCCGTGATGATCGCCGCGCAGCCCACCGCCCACACGGCGTTGAGGAGGACGGCGCTGACGGCGACCGGCCGGAGGACGTCCGGGCGGGTGCCCGCGTACCAGAGCCCGGCGGCGTAGACCGCCAGGAACGCGCCCTGGGCCCAGTGCAGCCACGTGGGCAGGCCGAGCAGCGGGTCCAGCATCCCGGCGCCCAGCAGGCTGAGCGCCGCGACGAGACCGGACACCGTGCCGTCCAGCTTCAGGGAGAACCGCAGCAGTCCGTCGTCACCGCCCCGCCGAACGTGCCGGTACGGGGCTGCGGTTGATGAATCGTGCACCATGTGTCTGTTCCTCTCAGGCCGTGCCGACCGCGGCACGAATGATGAGCTCGGCGACGTTCCCGGGACGGGACAGCGGCGCGGAGTGACTGGACGGCACCGACGCGACGGCGGCCCCCATGCGTGCGGCCATGAAGCGCTGGGCCGCCGGCGGCAGGGCCCGGTCCTCCTCCGCGACCAGATACCAGGAGCGGATCGCGTGCCACGCCGGCTCACCCGAGGGGGACTCCAGACAGCTCAGGGCGGACGGCTTCTGGACCGCCGCCAGCACGCTCGCGCGCACCGCCGGCACATCGGCGGCGAACACCTCCCGGAAGCTGCTCCGGTCCACCTCGGACAGCCCGTCGTCGTACGGCCGGACCACCTCGCCCACGGTCGCCCCGAACCCCTGCAGGATCTGGAAGCCGCTCTCGCCCTTCTCCGGGGCGAACGCCGCCACGTACACCAGAGCCGAGACGTTCGCCGCGTCCACCACCGCATTGGTGATCACTGTTCCGCCGTAGGACCAGCCCACCAGGACCACGGGCCCCGGCAGGCCGTCGAGCACCCGCCGGGTGGCGGCCACGTCGTCCTCCAGGGAGGTCAGCGGCAACTGCACCGCGGTCACCCGGTGCCCGGCGTCGTGCAGGAACGGGATGACCTCGCTCCAGCCGGACCCGTCGGACCACAACCCATGCACCAGAACCACATCCGACACCGACATCGACTCCTCTGTCGTCGAACCGTGCCCCGCTCTCCCCGCCCCGACGGCCCGCTCGCGGGATGCCGGGGCGCTCGCCGCCGTGCCGGGGGAGCACGGCGGCGAGCCAGGAGAGGAGGCCTCCTTACGAGGAACCAGACTGCCGAGCCGGCGGGCGGCGGGAATCACGGAGACTCCGTGATATTTGGCCGCCCGCCCCGCCGGGCGAGACGCACCCCCTCGCCCCGGCCCGGCGAGGGGGTGCCCGCCGCTCCCGCTCGACGGGCCGGCGCCCGGCTCGTCGCCGCGACAGAAGCCGCGCACCCGAGCACGACGCGCACCCGAGCACGACGCGCACCAGAGCACGACGCGCATCCGAGCACGACGCGCACCCGAGCACGCCTCGGTCTCCTCGACGGCAAGGCCCGGGGGAGCGGATTGCCCGTCTCCGGGCGGCCGTCTACGGTGTGGGCATGGGCGGCTATGTCCGGGGAGCCGGCACGCTGCCGGCCGAGATGACGCGTTTCATCGGGCGTCGGCACGAGCTGTCCCAAGCCAGGGTCCTGCTGTCGCGCGGGCGGCTGGTGACGCTGACCGGGCCGGGCGGGATCGGGAAGACCCGGCTGGCGCTGCGGGTCGCCGCCGAAGCGCGGCGTTCCTTCCCGGGCGGGGTGTGGCTGGTGGAACTGGCCGCACTGGACGACGGCAGCCGGCTGGCCCAGACCGTCGCCTCCCACCTGCGGCTCGGCAACGAGGCGATCGGCGATCCCCTGACCCGGCTCGTGGAGCACGTGGCCGGTGAACGCATGCTGCTGGTGCTGGACAACTGCGAGCATGTGCTCGATGCCGGCGCCGCACTGACCGCGACCCTGCTGAAGGCGGCCCCGGAGCTCCAGGTGCTGGCGACGAGCCGTCAAGTGCTGGGCGTGCCGGGGGAGCACGTGTTCCCGGTGCCGCCGATGGTGCTGTCCGAGGACGCGCTCTCCCCCGAACTCTGCGACGCGGTGGCGCTGTTCGCCGACCGTGCGGCCGCGATGCGGCCCGACTTCCTCCTCACCGCGGAGAACGCCGCGGTCATCCACGAGATCTGCGCCCGGCTCGACGGCGTGCCCCTGGCCATCGAGTTGGCGGCGGCCCGGCTGCGGGCCCTGTCCGCATCCGACATCCTGCTGCGTCTCGACGACCGGTTCACCCTGCTGACCACCGGGTCCCGGACCGCACTGCCGCGTCAGCAGACACTGCGGGCGGCGATCGACTGGAGCCACGACCTGTGCACGGACGAGGAACGCCTCATGTGGGCGCGGCTGTCGGTGTTCCCGGACGGCTTCGATCTGCACGCCGCCGAACAGGTCTGTGCCGGGGACGGCATCGCCCCGGACGCCGTCCTCGACCTGGTCGTCGGCCTGGTGGACAAGTCCGTCCTGGCCCACGAGGAGCGCGGGGCCCGGATGCGGTACTGGCTGCCGGACACCCTGCGCCGGTACGGGCGGGAACGGCTGGCCGCGTCCGGCGAGGAACACCGGCTGCGTGAACGGCACCGCGACCACTACCGGACGATCGCCGAGGAGGCCGAGGCCACCTGGTTCGGCCCCGGCCAGCTCGCCTGGTTCACCCGGCTGCGGGCCGAACACCCCAACTTCCGGGCCGCCCTGGAGTTCAGCCTCGGCGAACCCGACGGAGCCCCGGCGGCGCTCGGCCTCGCCGCCTCCCTGTGGATCCACCGGCTCGGCTTCGGGTCCTTCAGCGAGGGCCGCCAGTGGCTGGAGCGCGCCCTCGCCGCCGGCCCCGAGTCGGGCCCGGAGCGCGCCAAGGCGCTCTTCGTCGACGGGCTGCTGGCCGTCCTGCAGGGAGACATCGACGCGGCCGACGCCCGCGTCGCGGAGTGCCGCGCGCTCGGCGCCCCGCTGGGCGAGGACCCGGACCTGGTCCGCGCCACGGTGAACCTCGACGGCCTCGTGGCCCTCTTCCGGGGCGACTTCCCCCGCGCCGAACGGCTGCTGGAGGACGCCCTCGAACGGCACCGGGCGGCCGACGACGCCGGCAACGCCGCGGTCACCCGCTTCATGCTCACCACCCTCTGCGCCAACACCGACGACCCCGCCGGCACCGCCCACGCCGAGGAGTGCCTGGCGCTGTGCGAGGCCCACGAAGCGCAATGGTCGCGCACCCATGCGCTGTGGGCCCTCGGACTGGACCACTACCGGCGCGGCGGACACCGGCGGGCCGCAACCCTGGTCCGGCACGCGCTGCGGGACAAGCCGCTCTCCCACGACCAGTGGGGTGTGGCCCAGTGCCTGGAGGTCCTGGGCTGGTGCGCGGCCGCGGCGGGCGAGGGCGAACGGGCCGCGACGCTGCTGGGCGCGGCCGACGCGACCTGGCGGGTCGCCGGGTCCGCGCTCACCGGGCTCGGCCATCTGCAGGCCGGCCACCAGCGGTGCGAGGCGGCCCTGCGCGCCGAGCTGGGCGACGCCCCGTACACCGCCGCAGTCCGGGCCGGCGCCCGGCTCACGCTGGAGCAGTCCGTCTCCTACGCCGTGGAGGAGTCCCGGGCCCCCGCTCCGCCGCCAGCGAGCGAGGCATCGGCACCGCTGACTCGCCGGGAGCGCCAGGTCGCGGGACTGGTGGCGGAGGGCATGACCAACAAGGAGATCGCCGCCGAGCTGACGATCTCCCGGCGCACCGCTGAGGGCCACGTCGAGAACATCCTCACCAAGCTCGGCTTCACCTCGCGCGCCCAGATCGCCGCCTGGGCGGCCCGGAACCACGACCCCGCAGCCCGGGAGGGCACCCCGGCCTGACCTCCCGTCCCGCCGGCGCCCTGTGGCCGCGGCCCGTCACCGACCCGGCGTCCGGCGGGCTCCTCCGGCCACCGACCGTGTTCGGCGACCCCGTCTCCGCTCATGGCCCCGGCCCGGGACCCGCGGTTAAACTCCCGCCGTGACCAGCGCAGACGGGCCCGCTTCCGGGAGCCGTGCGGCGGGCCGGACTCCGGCGCCCGCCGCTCCGGCCCCGGCAAGGCCCGCGCTGCCGGCCGGCGCCGGGCCGCGTCGCGGGCCCGGCCGCCGCAGCGTGCTGGGGGCCGGAGTCGGCGGCCTCGCCGCCGTCCTGGCCGGGTGCTCGTCAAAGTCCGGCCCGGTACGGCGGCTGCGGATGGCCACCGGACCGCGGGGCGGGCCGTACCACGCCTTCGGGCAGGCGCTGGCCGAAGCCCTCTCCGCGAGCGGGCAGCGACTGGAGGTCGTCCCCGTGGGCACCGCGGCGAGCGTCGACAACCTGCGCCGGCTGGACCGGGGCTCGGCGGAGCTGGCGCTGGCCATGGCGGATGTGGCCGCCGACGCGGTGCACGGTGAGGCGGAGTTCTCCCGCCCGGTCCCGGTCCGGGCGCTGGCCCGGGTGTACGTGAACTACACGCACCTCGTCGTCCCCGCCCGCGGGCCGGTCCGCACCGTCCAGGACCTCGCCGGGCGGCCGGTCGCCGCCGGAGCGCCGGGCTCCGGCGTCCAGGTGCTGGCGCGGCGGCTGCTGCGGATGACCGGGCTGACCGGGGACCGGGCGGTGCGGACGCGTCCGCTCGGCCTCGCCGAGTCCGTGCGGGCGCTGCGCGAGGGCACGGTCGACGCGCTCATCTGGTCCGGCGGCGTGCCGACGCCCGCGCTAGCGGAACTCGCCCGCACCCTTCCGCTGCGCTTCCTGCCGCTGGACGGCTTCGTCCGTCCGCTGCGCGAGCGCCACGGCGCCGTCTACTCGGCCGTCACCCTCCCGGCCGGGGCGTACGGGATGCGGGCGCCGGTGGGCACCATCGGCGTCGGCAACTACCTGCTGGCCCGGGCCGACGTGCCGGAACGCGCCGCGCGCGACCTCCTCCGGCTGGTCTTCGACCGGCGGCGCGACCTGCTGCGCGAGGTGACGGCGGGCGCCCGGCTGGAGCCCCGCTTCGCCGTCTCCACCGGCGACGTGCCGCTCCACCCGGGCGCGGTCGCCCACTACCGGGCCGCCTACGGCTGACCTGCCGAGCGCTCCGGCGGCCGGAGCGCGGCGATCAGCCCGGCGCGCCCGCCGGCAGCGACAGCTCCACGGCGAGACCCCGGGGCGTGTTGTGGCCGACGGAGAGCCGCCCGCCGCTGAGCGTCGCGATCTCGTCGGCGATGGCCAGCCCCAGCCCGCTGCCGGGCGTGTTCTGGTGCTGGGCGCCCCGGACGAATCGCCGCAGCAGGGTGGGCAGCTGCTCCTCGGACACCCCCGGCCCGTCGTCGGTCACCCGCACGACGGCCCGGCCGTCCCGGAGCGCGGCCGTCACCTCGACGCGGCCGCCGGACGGGACGAACTTGGCGGCGTTGTCCAGCAGCGCGTCCAGCACCCGGCCCACCGCGTCGGGCAGGGTCCGCCCCCGCAGCCCGTCGCCGACGTCGGCGGCCAGGCCGATGCCGGAGGTGCGGAACACCGGGCCCCACGCGGTCACCCGCTCCCGCACCGCCGCCGACAGGTCCTGGTCGGCGAGTTCGGCGGTGCCGGACTCCACCCGGGCCAGCGCGAGCAGCCCGTCCAGCAGATCGCCCAGCCGCTCCGCCTCGTCGAGGGCGCGCGAGAACTCGGCCGGGCCCGGCCCGGGCCGCAGGTGCGGTTCGATGTTCTCCAACTGGAGCACCAGGGTGGCCAGGGGGTTGCGCAGCTGGTGGGAGGCGTCGGCGACGAAGTCCCGCTGCCGGCCGATGGACTCGGCCACCGCCTCCGCCATGCCGTTGAAGTGCTCCCGCAGCCGGCGCAGTTCGGGCGGTCCGGTGTCGGAGGCGGCCCGCGCCTGCAGGCTGCCGGCGGCCAGCCCCTCCACGGCCCGGTCCAGATCGCGCACCGGACGCAGCAGCCACCGGGTGATGCCCACCGCGACCAGGGCCGCCGTGGTGAACGCGGCGATCGCGCCCACCCCGATGAGCCCCGAGCGGACGGCCACGTCCCGGCGCGCGGCCTCGGTGGGGACGGCCAGCACCACGGCGCCGCTCACCCGCTCGTCGTGGCCCACCGGCTCGGCCAGCACCACGGTGGCCGGCCCCCAGGGCCGGACCGTGGGCAGCTGAGCCGTCGGGCGGCCGGTCAGGGCCTGCCGCCGGACGTCCACCGCCGAGGCCGCGAGGGCCGCCGTGGTGCCCGCCCCGGCCCGTGCCGACGGGGTGCCCGCCGAGTCCACGACCAGCACCCCGGCCCCGTACAGCTCGGCGTACCGGTCGATCTCGGCGGACAGCTCGGACCGGTCGGCCCGGGTGCGCACCCGGTCGGCGAGATCGGCGAACCGTGCCGCGTCGGCCCGCCGCTGGAGCAGCAGATGCTCGGTCCGGCTCCGCGCGAGGGTGTCGGCCAGCGGCACGGACAGCAGCAGCACCGCCGCTCCCATGAGCACGATCAGCACGGCGAGCAGCCGGCGCCTCATGGGCCGCCGTCCGGGCCCACGGAGCCGAGCTGGTAGCCGAACCCGCGGACCGTGCGGATCAGCTCAGACCGGCCCGTCTTGGCACGGATCCCCGCCACGTGCACGTCCAGGGAGCGCGAGGCGGTCAGGAAGACATCGCCCCATATACGGTCCAGGATCTCCTCCCGGGAGTGCACCTCGCCCGGCCGGGCGGCCAGGAACGCCAGCACGTCGTACTCCCGGCGGGTCAGCCGCACCTCCGCCCCCGCCACCGTGACGGTGCGGGCCGCCGGGTCGATCTCGACGTCCCCCGTGCGGACCCGCCCCGCGCTCTCCGCACCGCCGCCCGCGGGAAGGTCCGTGCGGCGGCGTACGGCGTCGATGCGGGCCATCAGCTCGGCCGTCCGGAAGGGCTTCACCACGTAGTCGTCCGCGCCGGCGCGCAGCCCCTGCACGATGTCGCGCTCCTCGCACCGTGCGGTGACCACGATGACGGGCGCCTCGCAGACGGTGCGCATCCGCCGCAGCAGTTCGAGCCCGTCCAGGTCCGGCAGCCCCAGGTCGAGCAGGACGAACTCGGCCTCGTGCGCGTGCTGGAGCGCGTCCGAGGCACGGCCGACCCTGCGGACGGAGTGGCCGCGCTGAGCGAGGGCCGTGCCGAGGGCGTGGGCCATGCGGTCGTCGTCCTCGACCAGCAGTGCGTGCATCCGGGCTTACCTCTGTGACCTGGGACAGTGTGCCTTCTGGCATATCCCATCGGCCGGGTTTGCGGAAGAGGCGACCGGCAGGCCGGGGCACGGTGCCGTCCGTGCCCCGGCCTGCCGGTCGCGGCGGTGGGGAGGGTCAGACCTTGGCTTCCACCGCCGGGCCCGGCCGGTCGGCCTCCTCCACCGGGGCGGTCGCGGCCTCGGCCCGGCTGAGCGCGGCGTGGCGGGTCTCCGGCATCAGCACGTAGGTGACCAGGGAGACCAGCGCACACCCGGAGACGTACCAGAAGAACATCGTCTCCATGCCCGCGTCCTTGAACCACAGCGCCACGTACTCCGCCGTGCCGCCGAAGAGCGCGTTGGCGATCGAGTAGGGCAGCGCCACGCCCAGGGCACGCACCCCGGTGGGGAACAGTTCCGCCTTCACGGCGGCGTTGATCGAGGTGTAGCCGGTGACGATCACCAGGGCGATCAGCGACAGCCCCAGCGCCGACCAGTACGACGACGCCGACCGCAGGGCGGTCATGAGCGGGTAGGTGCCGACGGTGCAGCCGACGGCGAAGGTGATCAGCAGCGGGCGGCGGCCGATCCGGTCCGACAGCGCTCCCGCGAAGGGCTGCAGCACGGCGAACACCGTCAGCGAGGTGAAGCTCACCAGCGTCGCGGTGGACTTCTCCATGCCCGCGCTGCCGATCAGGTACTTGGTGAGGTAGGTGGTGTACGTGTAGTAGGCCACCGTGCCACCCAGAGTGAGCGCCATGACCAGGAACGCCTGGCGGCGGTGCTGCCACAGGACCTTCAGCGTGCCGCGGTCGCGGGCGTCGCCCCCGTCGCCCGACGCCTCGGTGAACGCCTCGGTCTCCTGCAGCCGGCGCCGCAGCCAGAAGACCACCACGGCGAAGAGCGCCCCCAGCACGAACGGGATCCGCCAGCCCCACCCCTCCAACTGGTCCTTGCTGAGGGTGTGCTGCATGGTGATCAGGATGCCCAGGCCGAGCAGCTGGCCGGTGGTCATCGACACGTACTGCATGGACGAGCCCAGTCCCCGGCGGCCGCGGCCCGACGCCTCGGTCAGATAGGTGGCGCTCGCCGCGTACTCGCCGCCGATGCTCATGCCCTGCAGCAGCCGCGCGAGCAGCAGGACCAGGGCGCCGAAGTAGCCGGCCTGGTCGTAGGTGGGGGCGACGGCGATGAGCAGGGCGGCCGCCGACATCATGGCGACCGTGAGGGTGAGCGCGCTCTTCCGGCCGTGGCGGTCCGCGGCCCGTCCGAGGATCCAGCCTCCGACCGGCCGCATCAGGAAGCCGACCGCGAAGATCCCGGCGGTGTTCATCAGTTGGGTGGTGGGGTTGTCACCGGGGAAGAACGAGTCGGCGAAGTAGATCGCGAAGGTGGCGTAGACGAACCAGTCGTACCACTCGACGAGGTTGCCGAGCGATCCGCCGATCAGGGCGAGTCGTCGCTTCGCGCGCTCGCCGCCGGGCGGTGTTCTGGGCACGTTGGCGGACGGTGACATGGCGGCTCCCGGTGAGAAGACCCCTGGTCGACGGGGTGATGATGTGCCCAGAGCATGCGCGCGCCACCGTGCCGGGACAAGGTTCGGCCGCCAGATCTAACATGCCGCTAAGAATGCGGACGGCACGCCGCGGCCCCTGGAAACCGCCCTTCACCTCCTTCACCCCGATGGAGGCCCGGAAGCAACCTCCGGGCCCGGACCGCTGTCTCAGGGGCTGACCCGTACGCGGCCCTGACCGGCAGTGGCCGCGCTGTCATCGGAGGGGAAGACGAGTGACCGGAGCAGCAGTGGACCGGACCGGACGTCCGAGGGAAGTGGACGGTGCTTTCCGGCTCTCGCTCCTGGCGATCGCCGTGAACTGGGTGGTCTGGGTGCTGGGTGCCTTCGTCGTCCACCCCACCGGCTTCGACGAGATGCGGCAGGAGGCGGGACGCCAGGATGCCCTCATGCAACTGGCCCTCTCCGCGGGGGCCGTGCTCGTGATCAGCGGAGTGTGGCTGTTCTGCCTGCTGAGGATGCGCGCCGGACGGAACTGGGCCCGGATCGTCATGGCCGCGATCGCCGCGTTCAGTGTGCTGTTCCTCCTCAACAGCCTGAGCATGAACGGCTTCGACCGGCTGACCGGCACCTGGCTGATCCATGACGTGCTGCTCTCCGATCTGCCCGCGGACCTGTTGTTCGCCGCCGCAACGGCGCTGTTGTTCCTCCCCTCCTCCAACGCCTACTTCGCCGCTGCCCGTGGCGCCTGAAGGCGCCGTGCGGAGGGAACCGCGGCACGGCCACGGCGCCGGCCGCACACCCGGGCCCGTCCCGGGGCCGTGAACGACGGGCCGGTACCGCTGCTGACCGCCCGTCCGGCGCCGCGGCCTCCGGCCCGTCCCGGCCCGGCTTCGGCGGACCGAGGCGGGCGGACAGGGCTGTTCAGGCGGCGCGCCCCGCGAGAGGCAGCAGGCTGCCGAGCGCCGCGACGGCGGCGGCGACGCCGAACGCCGTGGTGAAGCCGGCGGACGTGGCCAGCCCCGTCCCGGGGACGGCGAGCGAGGCGATCACCGCTGTCCCGGCCTGACTGCCGATCGCGCCACCGAACGTGCGTGCCACCGTGTTCACGCTGTTGGCACTGCCGCTGCGGGCCGGCGGCGTGGCGTGCTGGACCAGTCGGGGCAGCGCCGCCATGGCGAGACCGTGCCCGGCGCTGCACACCAGATAGCAGACCAGGACGTCCACCGGCCCGGCGTGGAACACCGCGAGCAGCAGCCCGCCCGCCGCGGCCAGCCCCAGCCCGAGAGCCAACGGCCCCCGGATGGTGAGGTGACGTTCCAGCCGGGGTGCCAGCCAACTGGCGGGGAGGCTCAGCACCGTTCCCGGCAGGAGAAGCAGCGCCGCCCCGGTGACCGAGGCCCCGAAACCGTGGGCGGCACCGGCGGGAGCACCGCCGGGGGCCTCCGGCAGCTGGGCGAGTTCGGGCACCAGCACATAGATGACGAACTGATTCGTTCCCAGTGCCAGGGCACCGAGGTGCGCGGTCAGCAGGGGCCGGTGCGTGAGGACGCGCAGGTCCACGACGGGGTGCGGGACCCGCCGTTCGATCAGGGTGAACACCGTCATCAGGACGGCCGCGGCGACGAACGTGCCGATCGCCGTCGGCGAGGACCAGCCCCATGCGGGCCCTTGGGTGATGCCCAGCAGCAGGGTCGCCGAGCCGGCCGCCAGGACCAGCGTTCCGGGCAGGTCCAGGCGCCCTGCGTCCTGTCCGGACCCGGCAGGCACCCACAGAGCGGCGAGCACGAGGGCTGCGGCCACCAGCAGTGCCCCGATGACGAAGAGCCAGCGCCAGGACGCATGATCGGTCATCAAGCCTCCGACGAGCAGGCCGGCGCCGGCGGTGCCGCCGACCAGCCCGGAGGTCACGGCCAGGGCGGCCGGCACCCGGTCCGGCGGCAGTGCTTCCCGGATGATCGCGAACGACAGGGGCAGCAGCGCCAGGCTGATGCCCTGCACGGCCCGACAGGTGATGAGCATGCCGGCATTCGGCGCGACGGCCGCGCCGAGGGTGCCCAGCAGATGGATCGCCAGGCTGCCCAGCAGCACACGTCGCGTGCCGTGCCGATCGGCCAGCCTGCCCACCAGGGGGGTCACGACGGCACTGGCCAGCAGCGGGGCCGAGAGCACCGCCCAGGAGGCACCGGCCGCACTGGTGTCCAGCGCGTGCCGCAGGACGTGCGTCGTGGGCACCAGCATCGTCTGCATCAGCCCGTAGGACAGGACGACGACCGTCAGGGCCGTCATGACCCTGCGCTGCCCGGCGCGTTCGGCCCGGACTTCGGCCGCGACGGTGAGTTCGGTCGTGGTCACGGCTGTGCACCTCGTAAACGGACGTACCGGTCGGCCCACGGGCGGGGCGAGTCCCGCTGATATGGCAAGGGCATGACAATCATCCTTTCCGGGGGTCGGATGCTTCACTGCTGACGGCGCGCCATGTGGTGCGCCGTCAAGGTCAGGTAAGCCTAACCTTATTGAGGCGGGCGGGCGACCGACGGGACGGCCGGGGAAGCGCGCCCGTCCGCCGGTCGTCACCCCGCCGGTCGTCACCTCGGTGTCGGCTACCTCCTGTTCATGGCGTGGGCGATGCTGCGCGACAAGGAGGCGCCGTCGGCCGGGCCACCGGCGACGTGGCGCAGCTGACACGGTTCGCGGGGCCCCTACAGAGCTGAGGACGCAGGTGCATGCCACGATGGCCCCGGTGAACGAGGGCATACCCCAGGCGGGCGGCAGCGCCGCCGCACACATCACAGCAGTCACGTCGGCAGACGGCTCTTCGCCGGCCTGCGGCTCCGGCTTCCTCCAACTCGACGTCGCCGAGGCGCCCGTGGGCGGCAAGGCGGACTGGCTGACCCGGCGGCTGCGGCAGGCCATAGCGGACGGCCGGCTGACGGTGGGCAGCAGGCTCCCGGCCACCCGGGTGCTCGCGGCCGAACTGCGTGTCTCCCGCGGGGTGGTCACCGAGGCGTACCGGCGGCTGACCGAGGACGGCCAGGTCGAGGGCCGCCGGCGCAGTGGAACCGTGGTGGTCGCTGCCCCCGCCGTCGCTGCCGGGAGCGTGCCGTCACGGGGCCCGGCCCTGCTCCAACGGGCGGCGCCGGGCGCGCTGTTCGCCGGTGAGCCCGGTGCCGATGTCTTCGACGCGCTGCGGACCGCGCCCGCCCGCGTCGACTTCACCCCCGGACAGCCCGACCTCGCGGCGTTCCCCCGCGCGGCGTGGCTGCGCGCCGAACGGTCCGTGCTCGCCGAGCTGTCCCCCGAGCACCTCGGCTACGGCGATCCCCGGGGCGCCATGCCGCTGCGCCGCGCCGTCGCTCGGTGGCTGGCGCACAGCCGCGGCATCCTGGTGCAGCCGGCCGAGGTGCTGATCGTCGCCGGCACCGCTCAGGCACTCACCCTGCTGCCTCCCGTGCTGCGGGCGGACGGCATCGACCGTGTCGCCGTGGAGGACCCCGGCTCGCTCGGCACGCGCCAGCATCTGCGCAACGGAGCCCTGGCCACCCCACCGGTCCCGGTGGACGAGGCCGGCGTGCGGGTGGACGCCCTGCGGGCCACCGGTGCCCGGGCGGTACTGCTCACCCCGGCCCACCAGTTCCCCACCGGCGTGGTGACGTGTGGTGAGCGCCGTCGTGAACTGCTGCGCTGGACGGAGGACGGGGGACTGGTCCTGGAGGACGACTACGACGCGGAGCACCGCTACGACCGGCCGCCGACGCCCGCACTGCGCGCGCTGGTCGCCGACCGGGTCTGCTACCTGGGCAGCGTGTCCAAGCTGCTCGCCCCCGCCCTGCGGATCGGCTGGATGGTGCCGCCGCCCCACTACCGCGAAGCGCTGATCGATGCGAAACGCTTCACCGACCTGGGCAATGCCGCGCTGCCCCAACTGGTCCTCGCCCGCCTGATGGAATCCGGTGAGCTGGAGCGCCACCTGAGGATGCTGCGCGGCCGCCACCGACGGCGCCGCGACGCGATGCTGGGCGCCGTCGCCGAGCACCTGCCGGGTGCGGTCGTGCACGGAGCGGCTGCCGGGCTGCACTTGACGGTCACGTACGCGGCGGACGTACCCGACACGGAACTCGCCGCGGCCGCGCTCGACCGGGGCGTGAAGTGCCAGCCGCTGTCCTGGCACCGCCTGCGTCCCGGGCGTCCCGGTCTCGTCCTCGGCTATGCGGCCACCCCGCCCGGTGTCATCGCCGACGGGCTGACGACGATCGGTGAGGCACTCCGCGAGCTGGCCTGACCGCGGGTCCCGCGAAGCGGGGGAGAGGCGCCCGGCGGACCCCGGGTCCGGGCCCGTGCTCAGGCCGTCGACACCGGTCGGCTCTCGTCGAGCCGGCTGTAGATCCGCTCCGGCGACAGCGGAAGGGTGCGGTAGCGGATGCCCGTGGCGTCGTGGAGCGCGTTCGCCAGCGCCGGGGCCACCGGATTGATGCAGCATTCCGCCATCCCCTTCGACCGCAGGGGACCGACGGAGTCCGAGGAGTCGACCAGAAGCAGCTCGGTGCGGGGGACATCGGCCCAGGTGGGGATGCGGTAGTTGCGGAGGTTGGGATTGACCATCACGCCGTCCGCGTCGACCTGGTAGTTCTCGGTCAGCGCGAAGCCGATGCCCTGGGCGACACCGCCCTCCACCTGCCCCCGGACCTGCGCGGGGTTGATGACGGCGCCCGCGTCGGCCGCCTGGACGCTGTGGAGGATGCGGATCTCACCCGTCACCGGATGGACGGCGATGCGGAAACCGTGCGCATTGAAGGTGACGCTCCGGGGTGAGCCGTAGGCCTTGCGGGCGGCGGTGAACCGAATGCCGCGCGCCCGGCCCAGCGCCACGAGCTCGGCCAACGACAGGCGCTGGTCGCCGCAGACGACACCCTCGTCGTCCATCGAGCACATCACCGGATGGACACCCGTGTGCGCGGCGGCGAATTCCAGGATGCGGTCGCGCACGGCATTGGCCGCGCGCAACACCGCGTTGCCCGAAACGAACAGCCCCGCGCTCGCGAAGGCACCCGTGTCGAACCCCGTGCGGTCGGTGTCGGACTGCACCAGCCGTATCCGCGACGGCGTCGTGCCCAGCTGCTGTGCGGCGATCTGGACATGCGCGGTCGACGTCCCCTCGCCGAATTCGACGGTTCCGACGGCCACCTCGTAGATGAGGTCGTCCCCCAGGGTCACCCACGCCTCGGAGAGGTGGTCGGTCGGCGGCGCGGTCTCGTGCAAGGAACTCGCCACACCGGCCCCGACCAGCCACCCGGGTCCGGGCGGCGGCTCGTCCGCCGTACGCGCCAGGGCGCCCTCCACCAGATCGATGCACCGCGCGAGCCCGTTCTCGGTGAACGTCACGTCGTCGGGGCCGTCGTGCAGGGCGACGAGCGGATCACCCGGTCGCACGAGATTCCGGCGTCGCAGTGCGAGCGGATCGAGATGCAGGGCGAGCGCCAGTTCGTTCATGGCCGATTCCACGGCGAACGCCGGCTGCGTCATCCCGTACCCGCGCAGAGCCCCGCTCGGAACGGTGTTCGTATACACGGACAGCGCGTCGTACTTCTTGTTGGGGCAGCGGTAGATCATGACGGCGGCGCCACCCGCGTACAGGGTTTCGCCGCCGTGGTTGCCGTAGGCCCCGGTGTTCGACACATTGCGGACCTCGAACGCCGTGAGCGTCCCGTCCGCCTTCGCGCCGAGCCTGACCGTCAAGGCCATCGGATGCCGTGGCGAAGCGGTGGTGAACTCCTCCTCGCGGGTGAACTCGAAACAGACCGGCCGCCCGGTGTCCAGGGTGGCGAGCGCGACCAGGTCCTCCGAGATCACTTCCTGCTTGCCGCCGAACCCGCCACCGACACGCTTGCAGAAGACCCGCAGTTGGTCCGGGCGCAGTGCGAAGAGATGGGCCAGCTTGCCCTTCGCGATCGACGGGGACTGCGAACTGGTGCGGACGTTCAGCCGGCCGTTCTCCATCCAGGCGATCGAGCCATGGGTCTCGAGATGCGCGTGCTGCACGCGCGGCGAGGTGTAGGTCCCTTCGTGGATCACGTCGGCTGCGGCGAACCCGGCGTCCACATCGCCGACGTGCCCATGGATCTCGAGCAGGATGTTGTGGGCGGGGTCGCGGACGAAGGGATCGTCCGAGCCGTGCAGGTGCGGCGCCCCGTCGGCCATGGCCTCGTCAGGGGTGAACACCGCCGGCAGTTCCTCGTACTCCACGACGACCTTGCGGCAGCCCTCCTCGGCCGCCCCGACCGTGTCCGCCAGGACCGCGACGACGCGCTGGCCGACGAAGCGGACCGTGTCGTCGAGGACGCGGGTGTCGTCCGGATCGACGAGATGGTCGGTGTGGATGGCCGTGGTGAAGCGCTTCCGGGGCACGTCCTCCCAGGTGTAGACCCGGTGCACGCCCGGGACCGCCAGGGCGGCCCGCTTGTCGATCGAGACGATCCGGGCGTGCGCGTGCGGTGAGTGCAGCACCTTGAGGTGCAGCATGCCGTCGAGATGGGTGTCCATCGTGAATGCGGCGCGCCCGGTCACCACGTCATTGGCCGCCGGCGCGCTCACACTCGTCCCCACGGCCCTGCCCGGCGCCGCCGTCTCCACACCGGCGGTGCCGTGCACGGCGTCCTCGATCCCCCGATAGCCGGTGCAGCGGCAGAGATTGCCCTTCAGAGCCCGGGGCAGATCCTCCTTCTGAGCCTCGGTGAACGTCGCCGACGTCATAATCATCCCCGCGGTGCAGAAACCGCACTGGAATCCCGGGGCGTCCCGGAACCGTCGCTGCACGGGATGCAGATTGCCCGGCGACCCGATGCCTTCGATCGTCGTCACCTCACGGCCGTCCGCGCGGAACGCAGGGGTGATGCAGCTGTGCACCGGATCCCCGTCCAGCCACACCGTGCACGCGCCGCAGTCCCCCGCGTCGCACCCCTTTTTGACGCCGAAGTGGCCGAGCGAACGGAGGAAGGTGCGCAGGCACTGGCCGGGGTCCGGTTCCTCGGCGAATTGCCTGCCGTTCACGGTATAGGTCACGCCATGCCCCCAGCGCTGAGTTCCTGACGTATCTCTTCGGCGAAATGCTCGGTCAGACGGCGCCGGTGGCCGGGGGTCCCGTTGGGATCGGCGAACCAGACGTCGGCGGGAACGGCGTCGATGCTCTCCCGCAGTGTCCGGGCGTCGGGCATGCTGCCGAACGCCATGCGCACGGGCCGTGTCGTGCCGGCGGTGACGGTGAGCAACAGGTCGTTCGTCCCCGGCGTTTGCGTTCCGATGAGAAACACCGTGGAACGGCCGAGGCGTGTCAGCGTGAACCGGCGGTGCGCGGTGCGCTTCCGCAGCGCGTGCGCCGGAATGTCGATGCGCCGCAGGATTTCCCCGGGAGCGAGAACGTTCCGATGGTCGCCGGTCACGAAGTCGAGGGCATCGACGGTGCGCACGGAGCCGTCGGGAGCCCACACCTCGTACGTCGCTTCGAGTGCGACCGTGAGCGTGATCATCGGGCCGGCGGGCAGGGACATGCAGATATTGCCGCCGACGGTCGCCGCGTTCCAGACCTTGAAGGAGGACAGGAACGCCTCGCAACTCCTGGCGAAAAGGGGGCCCGCAACCCAGTCGTCCCGCGGCACCAGGGCGTACAGATCCCGGACGGTGCACGTCGCGCCGATGCCGAGACCCGCGTCGCTCGGGACGAGGGGCTCCCAGCGCAACGAGGACAGGTCGATCAGCCGGCGCAGATCCGGCTGCTCCACGGAGAACAGCCACGTTCCCCCGGCGAGCCAGGCGTCGCCCTCACCCCAGTCCGCACCCGGCCGGTCCGACGGCCGCCGGACCACTTCGGTGATGGTGTTGAGGTCCATGGGAACCGATCTCCTCACGACGACCATCGCGTAGGAGCGTCCACCGGACTCGTTCAACCGGTGCGTGGCGCTGCTCGTGTTCTGTCATCGGCTGCGGCCGTCCGGCTCATCGGACGCGTCGCATCGGTCCCTGCGCCGCATACGGACAGGGCGCGGTCCGAGCCGAGAGCGACGCACGACGACCGCGTGGACCAACGCGCCACTGCCGCATCGCATGAGGCCGCTGCGGTCGAACTCGTCGAGGAACGACCTGCGGACGCAGAGATCCTTCTCCAGCGTATCGCAGCATTCGGGCCGGTTCTCGTTGGCGCGAACCGGGCCAGGAGTGAGCGGGGGCGGCGTCCTCGCCGCAACCGAGTGAAAGCTCGCTGAAACCGAGTGGAAACCCCGCCACAACAGAATGGAAGAAGAAAGGAGGGTGCCCCGCTCCTTTCCATGGTCAACGTATAGCGCACTGGGGGGCTTGCGGCAAGGCCCCCGTCGTGCCGCAGAATCTCCGCTCTGAGCCCGGGAATTGACGCGGGAAACCACAGAAATGGGGGGCGCGACATGCGCGTGTTGTTGTCGACGTACGGATCGCGGGGGGACGTCGAACCACTGGTGGCACTGGCCATGAGCCTGCGGGGACGTGGCGCGGAGGTGCGGGTCTGCGCGCCGCCGGACGAGGACTTCGCGCAGCGGCTGGCCGGCACCGGCGTGCCGCTGGTGCCGGTCGGCCGGTCGGCGCGAGCTCTGACGAAGGCGGCGCCGCCACCGTCGTCCCTGCCGCGGTACGCGGCCGAGTTGATCGCCGGGCAGTTCGCCGCGGTCCCCGCGGCGGCCGAGGGATGTGCCGTACTGGTGGCGACCGGCATGCTGCCGGCCGCGGCCGGCGCGCTGTCGGTCGCCGAGAAACTCGGCATCCGCTCCGTGTCCGTGACCTTCCAGCAGCTGACCCTGCCGTCGCCGCACCACCGGCCGCTGGCCTGGCCGGGCCGGCCGCTCCCACCGGAGGTGACCGACAACCGGGTGCTGTGGGAGCTGGACGCCGAGAGCACCGACGTGCTGTTCGGCGCGGCGCTCAACACGAACCGGGCGTCGTTCGGCCTGCCACCGGTGGACCACGTCCGCGACTACGTCATCGGTGACCGGCCGTGGCTCGCGACCGACCCCACCCTGGATCCGTTGCAGGCGACACCGGACTTCGACGTCGTCCGGACCGGCGCGTGGATCCTGCCCGACGAGCGTCCGCTCCCGGCTGCGTTGACCGCGTTCCTCGACGCCGGAACCCCGCCGGTGTACGTGGGCTTCGGCAGCATGCCCATGCACGCCTCGGCGGACGTCGCCCAGGTGGCCGTCGAGGCGGTCCGGAAGCAGGGCCGCCGCGCACTCGTCGCGAGCGGCTGGGCCGGACTGGCCCCGATCGGCGACCGGGATGACTGCTTCGTCGTCGGCGAGGTCAACCAGCAGGAACTGTTCCGTCGGGTGGCCGCCGTCGTCCACCACGGCGGCGCGGGCACCACGGCGACGGCCGCCCGGGCCGGCGCGCCGCAGGTGGTGTTGCCTCAGGCGACGGACCAGCCCTACTGGGCCCGCCGGGTGGCCGGCCTGGGCATCGGCGCGGCACACGATTGTCCGACTCCGACCGTCGAGTCCCTGACGGCCGCACTCACGACCGCCCTCACCCCCGGCACCCGCGCACGAGCGACCGCCGTGGCCGCCACGATCCGCACCGACGGGGCGGACGTGGCCGCGAACCTGCTGCTCGACATGGCCGGCCGGGAAGGGCACCCGGCCCCCGCTTAACCCACCCGGCTCAGGGGGCCCGTGCACCCCGCGTGGGCCCCGAGCCGGGGACACCTCATGACGAAGCCGTCGCAGGCCGAGCTTCCGCACCGGAACGCTGCCCGCTCCGCCGGGCCACACCCGGCCCGGGCGACTGACCCGACGGCGGCGAGGAGCGGGGCACTATCACAGGGGAAACCACTATCCCCAGGAAACTAACGTGGTGGGTGTGCCGAGAACAGCGGGCGCCCCGGGCTGTCCGGGACGCCGCTGAGAACCGGGCCGCGCCACGCCTCCGCGCGTCGCGGCCCCTGATGTGAAGGAGGCGTCGCCATGACGTTCCCCGCTCTCCGCGAGCGCACCGGAGACCGGCCCGAGACCGGGCCCGAGGTGCCCCACCTGCAGTTCACCCAGCTGAGCCCGCCCGAGATCCGGGAGGAGCTGCGCCGGTGGATGGCGGCCGCGCTGCCCGGTGTCACCACGGGCCGCAGCGAGATCTCCGCTCCCGGCAGCTGGGCGGTCTTCCTCGCCGATGTCGCACCCGCCGAGGGCGCCCGGCTGATGCCGCCCCGCTGGAACGCCGAATTCGCCCACCTCCACGCCGACGGCAGCCTGCACCTGGCGCTGGACCCGGCCGATCACGCCACGTTCCTGTCCTCCGGCTGGGGCGAGAAACACCCCCTCTACGACCGCGGCATCAACGTCGTGATGCTCTACGCACCCCGCACCGAGGCCGAAGTGGAGGTGGCCAAGAAGGTCATCGCCGCCTCCTACACCTACGCGACAGGTCATGCGCCGGCCACCGGCGCGACCGCGGCCTGACCCTGCTCCAGGCCCCGCGCCTGCCCCTCCCACCTGCATATCCCGGTCGCGTTCCGGGCCCGGACACCCGTCCTCGGTCGACCGGATGAGAAACCCCCGATGAGCACCACCGGATGAGCACGACCGGATGAAAACGAAAGGCCATTTCCGATGCATACTTCCCTGTCTTCCGCACCGACCCCGGATGGGGTGCTCGACCAGCCGACGGCCGGGCCTCGGGCGGTGACCGGCAAGGCGATACTGTCGCTGGTCGCCCTCTTCACCGCGGTGTCGCCGTATGTCGCGGACTGGAACGACACGCACGTGCTGAATCCGGAGTGGACCGCGCACGCCAGGTTCCACAACGGCCAGACCATGGCCATGGGCACTCTGCTGGGCCTGGCGACGCTGTACTTCGTTTGGCGACGCCGCGGTGACACCGGTTCCAACCTGCGGGCCGCGATCGGCTTCGCCGGCCTGTACTGGGTCAGCCAGGCGGTGGCGATCCTCTACCCGGGCGCCGCCTACTTCGACCCGCAGTTCGACACCCCGGACATGTACATCGCCGGCATCCCGGTGCAGGGAGTCATCGAGATCGTCGTCCTCGGACTGATCGCGGGCGCCGCCCTGCTCAGCCGCCCGGCGTCGGCTCCCGACGCATCGGGGCCCGCCCATTGATCAAGCCTGGTCGGGGTGCGGCCGACCCACCGGTGGGGGAAGCCGCGGGACGCTACCGGCGAGGGCGAACCGCCCGGGTGCGGCGGGGTGCGGCGGTGCATGCCCCGCCGCCGGCTCTCCCGCTCAGCCCTGTGCCCAGGCTTCTTCTTCCTCCCGCGCGGTGTCGTAGGCCCGACGTGCGGCCTCGACCTGGGGCAAGTGAGCGGTGGACCATCCCGCAAGTGTGTCGAAGACCGGGATCAGGGTGCGGCCGAGGTCGCTGATCTCGTACTCCACCCGCGGCGGGATCTCCGCGTGGTAGGTGCGCACCACCAGGCCGTCGCGTTCGAGCCGGCGCAGCCGCTGCGTGAGAACCTTGGGCGTGATGGCGGGCACCAGCCGCTGCAACTCGTTGAAGCGGAGCCGTCCGTGGTGCTCCAGTGCCCACAGGATCGGCGTGGTCCACCGGCTGAACACCAGGTCGACCACCGGATTGATGGGGCATACCTGGTCGGGCGACTCGGTCACGGTCCGTCCTCGTTCATCTCCACAGCCGCGCATCGGCGGCTTGCTCCTCGATCACCACTATGCCAAAGAGGGCGGGGCGGCCTCCCCTCCCGGCGCCCGCCCGACGCACCCGGGCGGACGGGCAGGGGAGGTGCGACGGAGGACGGACGGACCGGAGGGGTGCTCATCCGGGTACCGAGCGTGAACGTGCGCATCGGCTCACGCGCCGGAACGTGGCGCACGATCCGAACGGCAGCGGCCCCCGCGTTCCGGCGGGAGTCGCTGCGGCGCCGGACGCGTATCCGGCACCGGCTCGTCGGCCCGGCTTCACCGCCACCCGCCGGCCCGCGTCCCCGACCTCACAGGGCAATGCAACCGGGTACGCGCAGGCGGCCCCGGCGGATCTCGCCTCAGGCCCCCCGCCCCACGCTCCATGTCACCACCCGACAGGAAGTTCGGCGAGCCCCCGGTTGCGGAACGAACGCCGCCACCTCAGCTCCTCCGGTGCGACGGCGAGACGGAGGGTGGGGAACCGCCGCAGCAGTGCGGTGATGGCGACCTCGCCTTCCAGCTGGGCGAGCGGGGCGCCCAGGCAGTAGTGGATGCCGTGTCCGAAGTCCAGGTGCGTCCCGCCCCGCGCCGGGTCGAAGGAGTCGGGGTCCTCGAACCGGGCCCCATCACGGTTGGCCGAGGCCAGCGACAGCCAGATCCGTTCGCCGGCCCGGATGGTGACACCGCCGATCGTGATGTCCTCCAGCGGGAACCGGCGCGACGCGAGCAGGGAAGGGGACTCCCAGCGGAGGGTCTCCCTCAGGACGTCCTGCACGGAGATCCGTCCCCGGAGCAGCCGCTCCCGCTGTTCCTCGTGGGTGAGCAGGGCGAGGGCGGTGTTGCCGATCAGGTTGACCGCGTTGTCGTAGCCGGCGAACAGGATGAGGAACGTGAGGGCCAGGAGTTCGGGCTCGGTGAGCCTGTCGTGGTCGTCGCGGGCGCCGATCATCGCGGACACCAGGTCGTCCCCGGGGCGCGCACGCTTCTCGGCGATCAGGCCGGTCAGGTAGCGGTGCATCCGCCCCATCGCCTCACGTGAGTCGAGGGCGGAGTCCGGCTCGGGGGAGCGCAGCGTGTTGGTCCACGTCCGGAAGTCCGGGCGGGCCTCCTCGGGGACGCCGAGGAGTTCACAGATCACGGCCATGGGGAGGGGGAGGGCCAGGCCGGTCATGAGGTCGGCGCCCGTGCCGCCGAAGCCGTCGAGCAGTTCCTCGGTGACCGCCCGCACCCGGGACCGCAGACCCTCGACACGGCGCGGTGTGAAAGCCCGGGAGACCAGGCGCCGCAGGCGTGTGTGGTCCGGCGGGTCCAGGTTCAGCAGGTGGGCGTCGAGCTCCGGTGGCATGGACGGACCGTGGGAGCCGACGCTGAGCGCGTTGCCCTTGTTCAGCGACAGACGCGGGTCGACGAGGGCCGCCTGCACGTCGTCGAATCGCGTCACCAGCCACACGTCGGCGCCGTCCGGCGTCGTGGTGCGGTGCACCGGACCGGCGGCCCGCAGGCGCGCGTATCCCGCGTGCGGGTCGGCGAGCAGGGCCTCGTCGAAGAGCGAGGGCCCGTCGGTGGCCGGCGGGGAGGGTCGGGTCATGAGGCGCTCACCGTGGGGGATTCGAGTCGGGACGGCTGTCCACTGGTCATGCCGGTACGGCCCCGTCCTTCGGGGGCTCCTGGCCCGCGGCGGAGGCCATGCCGTCGAGGTCGTCGTAGCGGCGGAAGGCTTCGGCGACCCGGATCAGCCAGTCCCGTTCGCCGCCCATGTCACCGGCCGCCGGATCGTGCGGGACGGTCACGGCGTACTGCCCGCTCCGGCCGTGCTCCATGGCCCGGAGCGCGGACTTGATCTGGGCCGCTTCGGCGATCGCCTCGGTGTGATCGGCGGACAGTCCGTGCGCGGCGCCGAACGAGCGGGCGGTGCGCGAGACCTCGGGATCGACGTAGGGGCGCAGGGCCAGTTGGGCGTCGCGGATCTCGATGACCTGACGGCTCACCAGGAACGCGAGGTCGTCGTCGCGCAGCGCCCGCCGGGGGTTCTCCGGATAGAGGTCGGGGAGGAGGATCACCTCCGGAAAGGCCCGCGTCAGCGCGGACCACAGCGGATGCAGCCGACGGTAGGCACGGTACTGGCGCACCCGCTCGCGCGCCCGGTCCAGGCCCACTCCCCAGGCAGGCATGGTGAATCCGGCCGCGAACAGCCAGGCGGAAACGCTGGCGCTCATGGGGGCGACCACGTTGTTCACCTCGTCCAGGGGCGAGGTCCCCACGAGGTCCCAGACCAGGGTGACGATCTTGATCGGTCCGTAGCCCAGGCCGGCGATGGCCCCGGCGGCGATGGTCTTCAGCCCGCGCCGCAGCCACACCCGGTCGACCACGGCCGCGTACCGTCGGCACATCCGGGCCAGACCGACCATGCCGACCGTGTAGAGCAGTTGGTGGGCGAGGAGGAACTCCGTGATGTACGGCGTCTCGGCGTAGTACGTGTCGAAGTCCACATGATGCTCGCCGTCGCTGACGTCACCGAGGAAGAACAGGGTGATCATCGCGGCCACGGTGATCACCGCGTACGACACGATCAGGCGGTGCCACATCGTGACCCGGTCCTGCGCCGACGACCAGCTCACCAGCAGGGACAGAAAGGAGACGATGCTGACGGCGACGGAGCAGTAGACGATCAGCGTGGCGATGTTGGGTATGCCCAGCAGCCGGTCGACCCGCACGTAGACCCACGGCGAGGCGACGACGAACGGTGTGGCGAACGAAGCGATCGCTAAGCAGACGAGCCGGAGCTCGCCGTTCCGCCAGTCGCGGACCAGATGACGCACCTTGTAGAAGAAGGCGCTCCAGGAGATCAGGGCCAGAGCGCCGTAGACGAGGTTGAAAAGCAGCATTGAGCCAGTCTTACCCACCGGTACCGCGCTCCAGCGAGCGCTCCAGGTGTTTTATGAGACTGGCCACGCCCTGCGAGACAGCAGGCGCGGCCCGCCGCTCCGCCGCGGTGGCCTGCAACGGGAGCAGCGACGCGACCAGTTCCGCCGCGCGTTCCTCCTCGCTCGAGTACTGGGTGCGCCCGAGCACACTGCGCACCAGATCCGGTGAGAGCGTCGGCATCAGGAGCTGTGCCACTTCGTTCGGCATCACGGGGGCGGCCTCGTGGTCGCAGACCATGTGTCCGAGCTCGTGCGAGATGATGTGCTGCTGGTGGGCCTGGGTGGTGTACTGCTGATAGCAGATGTAGTCGGCGTCATCGGCCGCCACCCAGAGGCCGCACGGCTTTCCGGGACCGGTGGGCATCGGAACCTCGATGAGGGAGATGGGCCGCCCTCGTCGTTCCTCCAACCGGTCGCACAGCGCGTTGACGTCGGTCCGCTCGGGGATGTCCAGTGATTTCACGACGTCGACGCAGTACTGACGGAGTTCTGTGTTGTTCATCCGCTCACCGTGTGCATGGCTGCTGGGCCATCTCCATGTAGCGACGATCATTGAGGCCGATGCCCGCCCCTCGTGGGGTCCCCCGCCGAAGTGCCGGTTCCCGGCGTCATGAGGCGGGCGGTGTGTCCGTCGGCGACCCGGGTGCCCGGCCGGTGCGTGGTCGCATGCGCCCGCGCGTTCCGTGCGCGTTGCCGAGGTGCTTGAGCACCGGGACGAGCGCGTCCAGAGCGTCCTCGTCCAGGGAAGCCACCGTGCGCAGGGCGACCTGGCGGGCTCCGACCCCCTTGAGGGCGTGCAGCAGGGCGAGGTCCTCCCGGACGCGTTCCCCGTCGCCGTCGTCGAAGAAGTACCTGGCCGGCACACCGAAGAACTCGGCGAGCGATTCGAGATGGCGCTTCGTGGGGTTGTCGCGCTTCCCCTTGCGCAGGTAACCGATGTAGGTCTCGGAGATCTCGCCGCTCTTGTCGCCCTTTTCGCGCGCCTTCTCGTTGATGATCCGCGCCACCTCGGCGTTGGTGTACGGCCCCCGGTCCGCGGGGTGGCACGTCTCGAACAGGCGGTTGAGTCTGTGTGCCAGGGTCTCAACGGCGTTCGGCACTTCAGCAGGAGAGGGATCAACCTCTCTCATGCTGCCCTCCCTCGTTCACGTGTCGACTGGCAGTGGAGGCGGGGGCACATGTACCCCCGTGGTACATGTGCCCCCGGTCGCGCTGACTCCGCGCGACGTTCCGCATCCCCGGGCTCAACTCTTGTGGATTGTCTGGCTTTTGACAACCCCACATCAGTTGACTCGGATCGTTACTGACAGGCACAGTGGGTTCACCCCGAGCGTTCACTCGGTCTCGGCATGCGGCAGAGATGGCGCGTGGCGTCCCGAAGCAGCAGAGGAGCCGTTACCCGTGCCGTTATTCCACACCGGACATGACACCGCACTGCGCTGGACGAGAGCGCCCTCGGTGCTCCTGCCGCGTGTTCGGCGGTGGTGACATGACTCCCCGCCGGGGCGTGGAGAACTGCGACGGCCTGCGTTGAACGCCCACGCAGAGGCGACGGCCCCCGGACCGAAGGGAAGCTGCCTCCCGGCGCCTTGAGGGTCCCCACCGTTCGACATCGTGACCTGACACGGCCCGGGGTTCAGACGCTGTGGAGCATGCGCGGCCTCGGCGTGGGGTGTGGTCGCGGCACGGGGCGACAAGCGGGGGACGGGGCAGGGCGCCGCGTGCCCGACGTACGGAGCGCGGCCCGCAGCCGTGGCCATCGAGCCCGCCCAGGCGACCGCACGGCCGTGAGATCTCCGGCCGGCACTCCGGGTCCATGGTCCTGCGGCCCGGGTGCCCGAGTTCCCCGCGGCACTGTTCCCACAGCACTCTCCCCGCAGCACCGTCCGTTCCAGTCCACCAGTCCGTGCAGGACGAGAGGGTTCCGCCGATATGGCCTGCAACATCCGCGCACAAGAGACCTCGGGGCAACGCGCACTGCTTCTGACCACCCTGATGGTCCCGCTGGCCGGCTGGGCCCTCCACGCAGCCACCCTCCACCGGCGGCTGGCCGCAGCGCAGCGGGACCCGCTCACCGGTGCGCACCGACGCAGCGCCTTCCAGCGACGCGCGCAGCGCCTGGTCACCCGTCACCAGCGAGGCGCCGTCCTCTGCCTGGTCGACCTCGACCACTTCAAGGCCCTCAACGACAGGTACGGCCATGTGGCCGGCGACATCGTGCTGGCCGCGACCAGTAGACGGCTGTCCCGGTGGGCGGGAGCCCCTGGCGTCGTCGGCCGCCTGGGAGGTGACGAATTCGCCGTCGCCGCGTGCAGACACCCCGACACGGTGCAGGAACTCGTCCGTACCCTGCGGGAGCCCGTGCTGACGGACGCCGGAGCCATCGCTGTCGCGGCATCCGTGGGCGTCGCGGCCCCGGAACAGCTCCGTACCCAGGCCCTGCCCACGCTGCTCCGGTACGCGGATATCGCCATGTACCGGGCCAAGCACTCCGGATCGGCAGGCATGGCCCGGCCCGAGGACGTGGAACTGGCGCCTCTGAACGGGCACCGAGTGGGCCGCCCCGGCACCCAGGTCGAGGGGAGCGCGGCGTGAGCGCCGGGACCCTGCCATACGGAGGGAGGCTTCGGCCCGTCCACCCGCCCCACAACACCCTGCATGGCCACCGGCCCTGCGTTGTCGCGCCAAGGGACCCGAGCCCGGCGTGAATCTGCCCGGCGACTCA